>CAZOIG010000197.1:0-5486 GCA_964579235.1 uncultured Gammaproteobacteria bacterium | reverse complement strand
GATCCTGCGCTAATGCCGTGACTTCAAGATTTGAAATGGTGAACGGTATGTCGCCAGCGTTATCAATGCTCAAATCAACCCGTACTGCTCCGTCAACGATGTCTCGGGTCACTGTTTCGTCTGTATTGACTTCAGTGCTGGTTGTGAGCGAATCATGGAAAGCTTCTTCCGCGCTACGTGACGATTCTTCACCCACTGAGACCGTGGCACCGCGCGATGATCCTTCAGATTGAGTTTGAGTTGACGAGAAACTAAAGCCAATCGTCGCTTTGGCGCTGGCTGGAGCAAAACCTGAGCCGCCGCCAATACCAAAGTTGTACTCAGACGAAACCGTTTCAGTTAATTCGACGCTACTCTGAACTGTGTCAGTGGTAGAGTTTTCATTGGCTTCAGAGAATGTCTCATCTTCGGCCTGGGTAAGCGTTGCTTCAGAAGTCTGTGCTTCCGATCGAGTAACACCCTCACTGTTGGTGATCGTGAAACGAGTATCGAGCTGTAAGTTGATATTGCCCAAAGAAATATCGGGGCTGGGAAGATCTGCCACCAGCGGGTTTCTATTACCAGCTGCTAACTCAGTTGGATCGTCAATTTGGTCACCATCAGTGTCCGCAAGAATGGGCGATGTTTTGAAAAATGAGAATTCAAAACCGTCTTGTATTCCATCGCGATCACTGTCTTGATCCGCTGGGTTTGAATAAATTCGATTCCACTCGTCGCCATCAGAAAGAGTGTCGCCATCGGTATCAGGATTAAACGGGTCAGTACCCGCTTGACGCTCTTCGGCATCGACCACGCCGTCGTTATCGGGGTCATCGTTAAATGGGTCTGAACTAACCTGCCGTGTTTCAAGGCTACCGTCGGTGCGTCGGATAACAATTTGATACCCCGTAAGTTCGACGTGATCGGGAATGCCATCAGTGTCTGTATCGAGGATTTCTTCTCCTGTTGGCCTTGAACCGACAAAAATAGCGGCGGACAAATCCACCTCTACTTCAGGAATTGGCCCAGATATTGGATTGCCTGCGACATCGCTGATGTTAACCACTCTAATGGTGTATTCAGTATTACTCTGAAGACCAGTTTGCAGCAAGACAGCGGTGTTTTCGTTGTTAGCGAATGTGACAGAAGTCACGGGTAAATCCGCGGCGTTGTCATTGCGAACAATATTGAAATTAGACACGTTAGCAATCGAGTCATCACTCATCGGCTCGCTAAATTGCAGAACGACCGAGCTGCTGCTCGTAGAAGCGGCGCCAACCACGGTCGGTTGCAGACTGTCGCTTTCTATCGAAAATTCAACCGTATAAGTCCGTCTTCCATAATCTGCTGAAACCTCGATAACGTTTATACCGTCTTCAATGAGTACATTACCTTGAAAGTTGCCTGAACTCGGGAAAACACGCTCCCCTTGCACCTCAACCCTATCAAGATTTAGATTTTGCTCAACGGTTCCAGAGACTTCAACCAAGCTGTTATTGGTGGTGCTTTTGTCCAACGGCGTGACGATTGCGAGAGGTTGATGCTCTACTGTTCTGAGCTCAAGCAGTCCTTGGATCTGATCAATGCTCGGTCGCTTTTCGGCGAGACGAGCTGCAAAGGTTTCACCCTGCGCTGAACCAATTAGATCAGCGATATAGTTGGCAATATCAGTGATTATGTTGTCGATCTTCGCAACGAAGGAAGGTTTGGTTCCAAAGCGCTGCAAGCGCACCCGGTTGCACACGCCATCTTTGTAGCTTAGATCTGGGTAATTCAGAATGAATTCACAGCCCTCAAACTGAGACTCTCTGGTTTGCGCGATTTCAAGCACACTGATTTCACCAATGTCGGTTCCCCAAAAGTCGAGAATGAACCAGTCGTCTTGACCACTATCAAAGCTCGCTATTACGGGATTGGCCACCGAGCTGTCAAAATCCTCTGATTGATGTGAACGGCCTGAAAGCGAGTAAGCAGAATTACCATCAACCCTCGTGAGTGAACCAAGGCTAAACTCAAGATTGTTGTAAAAAGAGCCACTATTTAACGAAGTTAGTCCGCGCCACTTGCCTGCAAGTTGTTCCGCTAAGCCCTGTGCCTCTGGTTTTGCCGTACACATGCCATTGTTATAAATGCCATCAATAAACTTACAACCCACGGCGCTGGTGCACATTGAGAAAACCCCATCGCTGCAAGACTGCGCTTCCATTGCGCCGGCGATAACGCTCGGTAAATAGTCTAAAATATCCACCACTTGTGATGCCGCTGTTTGCATCGAAGAGTGAAGAAAAAAACCAACAAAGAGCACTTTGGCAAACTTATTCATATTATTTTTAAACCGTTTAGAAACATTGTCTCGCTTAGTTTTTCAAGTACGAGCAAACCAAAATAGCTTGTCGCGAAGCAAGAATTGCGCGGAAATCGAGTTTCACTCTCGTGTATTATGCACTTTTTTATAAAAAAAATTCTCGGTAAAGGTAACTTTAATTACGCAACGTTGTAACTGATTGCCCGTGATGAATCCAATATTTTTAGGCTTCAATACATTGCCCTGGTCTTTAGGTGCTTGATGCGCCCCGCTGCCCCGTTGTTAGCGAAAAAATCTAGTTGAACCTTTTCGTTGATCACTGCCGCCTGTTATCAAAGGCTCATATACTTATTCATTTATTCTGTAACTCAAAGTAAGCTCATGATGTTTCTTGATTGTGGTTAAACGCTAAGCTTTTGATGCATTGAATTTGGTTTGACGGGCGTTTTAACTATACCGCTTCAATACGTTGAGGCATTACCCCTTCTTAGCCTGCCAAGCTTCCACTTTCTCTCGCGGCGGGCGGTAGGTGTAAAGAGTCGGCTTCAATTATTATATGGTGGAACTGTTCAATATCGAAGCGTTCAGAAAGAGCGACTTCGGCATCGTTTCTGAGTTTTAGAATCGCTAGTGCGCCACTCAATACAACGAATCTTCGCCAGTACTTCTAAAGTAATCCTTTGTAACGAATGACTATAAGACTAGAAAGGTGAAGGTTAGTTTTGCTGAGTAGAGTCCCAAATTTCGATTTGAGTCTAAAGCGCTAGATGCGATGGCATAAACTGATTAATAAAACTCAATCGCCGCAATAATTTCAGTTGCGCTCTCTAATTGCTGTGTAAGGTGCGTAATTTGGGTCGAGGCATAGCCATAGTGAAACGATAAGGCTGTGTGTAACGATCATCGGCGCTTGCCGTTGCAACAATTTGCTCATAGCTAGTGTCGTCAACGCCTATTCCGACCTCGATCTTGCTGTCAATCATTTTGAACAACATGGCTGAAGCTCTCGCACTGAGTGCTTCCCATTGGTCGATACGGGCGTAGTAGTCTTGCACTGCTGAGATCAGGTTTTGATCGCGGATTAGATACAAGTCTCCCGTGTTGATAATGGTCTCATAACTGCCGCGCTTGCTATGGAAAGTCCAGTTGAAAGTGATTGCATCATTCGCTGAGTTGGGTAGCTGGCTCTCGAACGGTGGTGGAACTTCGATATCGATAATCTCGCCCCCGGGCATGCTGTACTGCAATGGAATTGGATTACCGGACTCTTTTAAAATCGTATAGATTGCAGATAACCGCCACTCGGTGCCCTCTAGGACCCCCTCTATGGTTTCGATATCCTGCTTCAGGTCTTGCAGCAGATTGCTCAAGCGCAGCTCAATCCTTGCCTCGTTTTCACGCTGCTCATTCCAGTTGGTGATTTGCAAAGCAATTAAGATACCCGCGACCACGATCAAAAAATCGAGGCTAACCGCAAACCAGTTTTGATCCTTAATGTGCTTGGTAATTGACCTGAGTAACATATTTCTTGACCTAGTTAGCTAGTCAGTAAAGTATAGCTTAGTAATCCCAACAAGCGCAGTTCCTCTTTATGCTTACGGGGCTTTTTACCTAGCAGCTTGCTGATTGATTTTGGGCTTCAAATTCTGATTTATAGCGACCGAATTGCGGTTAGATGTTTAAAGCTGAAAACGTAACTTTCTGCATAAAAAGGATAGCTCAGGTAAACTCGCACGCTGATACCTGCAATGAGTCCACAACATGCTTTTAAGACGAGTAACTGAACACGTTCGCGAACAGAATTGGTTTGCAGTGTTTCTTGATTTTACAATTGTTGTATTTGGTGTGTTGATTGCTTTTCAAGTCACCGACTGGAATCAGCATCGGCAGGATCGGGCGCTCGAAATCGACTTGTTGAACCGTCTTCACGACGATTACCAATTGCTTGCACAACAGACACAAGTGCAAGTAGATTTTCTCAATAGCAATCGTGACCTTAGCTCACGAGTCGGTGAGTTGATTCTTGATCGAACCGAGGACGACCCCTTAGGTGAACTAGAGACCTTTTTCGCTTCCGCCTTTACGCTACCCGCTCTTCAGGGCCAATCCCACACTTACGCGCAGATGGTGTCGAATGGGGATATTCGCTTAATCGAAAACCCTGATTTGCGTAAAAAGTTGGTCGAACACGAGCAATCAACCGAATCCATTGTGCATACAGGAACCGCGCAACGTGAGTTTTCTCGCCCATATCTAGTGCCACTGGTTAGGTTGTCATTATTGATGGAAAAATTGGATGTAGACGAGGCCATCTCTCAAGCGTCGTCTGAGGCAGACATGATTGTTGCTACTCAACAATACAGCAACCTCTTTCGAGAACGATTGGGTATGCTGAAATGGCATTTGAATAACTTTGAAGCAATAAGTGAATTGATTCAGGCCGAGCTAGATGCACGTGTAGGAAATCGCGTGGAAGAAATATAGATGCGATTCATTAAAGCGAAGCTAAACTATCCGCTCTAGATTTATTGGCTGAATTCTATGAGTGAGGATCAGCACAAAGCCTTCCCTCATTTAAAATCGCTAAAGCCTTAGCTATTTTCAGCTAACCAAGCCTCCACTTTCTCGCGAAGCGCACCCAAAGGCACTGTGCCGTCTTCCAACACAAGATCATGAAACTGTTTGATGTCGAAGCGTTCACCTAGCGCGGCTTCGGCCTCGCTTCTGAGTTTCATGATCTCTAGCGCCCCGACCATATACGACGAGGCTTGGCCCGGAGTGGAGATATAGCGGTCTGTTTCAGACTCCGTTTGATTAGGCGTAAGAGTGGTGTGCTCCGCTAAATAGTCAATCGAATCTTGGCGACTCCATCCCAGTGCGTGCATACCAGAGTCTACAACCAATCGAGCCGCGCGATGCGCCTCACTGGCCAACCAGCCAACGCGCTGCACATCCGACGTATACAGCCCCATTTCTTCGGCTAGGCGCTCTGTGTACAAGGCCCAGCCCTCGCCAAAGCCTGAGAAATAGAAGTAACTGCTGATTGGGTGTGAGCGCTCGCCCGCTTGCGCAACATAACCCTGAAACAAATGCCCAGGATGTGCCTCATGAAACGACAATGACTCAATGTAGGACATTGACTGAGTTTCAGGCTGATAGGTATTAATCACATACTGGCCTGGGCGCGTACCGTCTTCAGACG
>CAZOIG010000196.1:0-6140 GCA_964579235.1 uncultured Gammaproteobacteria bacterium | reverse complement strand
ACTCTCTCGTTATTTCTTCTATTTTTTTCGATCATCATAGGGTGTAGCGGACTTAGTCCTACTCCTCAATCGTGAGTTCAACGTCTCTGGTTTCCCATTGTCCGTTTGTGTTTAAGAAGGTCTCTACCAGCACGATTGCCTGCTGAGCTGTGTTGATCTCTTTGATTCGACCCTCGTTTTGCCCCATGTAACTCCCAATATCCAGAAAATGGGCGGTGCCTTGTGAGGTCTGCATGATCACCCAAGGTTCGCCTTCACGCTCCAATGTACCCACCATTCGTAACGCATCTAATGGAAAAAATTCTAGCGGTTCACGCGGACGATTCTCATCGGGTCTAAGGCCAGACGTATCCACACCGCCACCGCCTCGCTCAACGATCACATTACTTAAACTAAATGGATCTTCTAAGTCGAAGGCAGAGTATTCGTAGGCCTGAAACGGTTTCATTTCAGGCAATGGTTCTATTTCAGGCTTACGGTCAGCGTAAGCGTTATCCACAAAGTCGCGTAAATCGCTCATACGTGAATCACCACACGCCGTTAGCGTGAGAGCAAGCAGGGTAAGTACAGCACCTCGGCAACTTATCCGATAAAAAGTATTGGGGTTATTCATCAGCGACATACCCCTCGTCTAAGTAGTGGTAAGTTTTTGTCACCGCTTCAATAGTCAAAATGTTGCTGGCTGGTTCGCTGCGTCTAATCTCAAAACTCGCCACATTAATAATTCGAGGCAATGCGGCAACGTCACTGACAAAACCGGCAATTTGGTGATAGCTACCACTGGCTCTAATGTTAACGAGCTTCTCCGCGTAGAAATCTTTAGCGAACGTGTCGCCTAAGCGAAACTGCTCAAACTGTAGTCCGCGCGACAGGCCGACCTGCGTCATATCCACCAGCAAGTCAGGTACTTCGCTTTCATTAGGAAGCTGTTTGAGTAAAAGACCAAATGTTTCCTCCGCCACAACCATTTGCTCTTTGTAGGCATCAAGGTTGATCGCCAAGGCTTTTTGCTCCAAAAACTCCTTCTTTAAGGTCTCTTCCTGCCGCTCAACCGTCTCGAGTTGCGTGAACTTATCTTTGATAACCATGTAATAGCCGAGTGCGATAATCCCTACACACACTAAACCCGCCATGAACAGCTTGACGCGTCGGCTCCATGAGCCGATGTCATTGATATCTAAACTATTTAATTCTTCAAGTAGAGTCATATTTTCCTTCCAAGTACCTGCTTAACAGCAGCGTACTTACTGTATGGTTTCTACCCCACCCGTTTCATCGTTCAGTCGCGACTCTTTGACCACAACATCAAACTCTGAAACCGAAGACCCATTTTGATCAACGACGTCAACCACCTTGAGATCTGGATTACTAAACCAGTCTGACGCATCGAGGTTGCGCATCAACGCTGACACTCGGCCATTCGATTGCGCTTTTCCCTCAATGTGTAAACCAGAATCCGTCTTATCGATGGTTTCGTAAAAAACACCTTTCGGTAACTTGCTGGCTAAATCATCAAACACGTGAACGATCTGCGCGCGGTTTTCCTGCAAGGTTTGAATAACGTCCATGCGCTCAATTAGCGCATCACGTTTATCTTTAAGATCATCAATTTCCGCAATAACGACACTCAGCTCTTGAATTTCAGCTTGCAAAAACTGATTACGCTGGTTTTGATGGTCGATGCGGCCATTCATATAGCTGTTTGCCAAAAACACCACAAACGCGGCTGCCAACCACATCGCCACACAGGTCATTACTGTAGCTCGGTTGCGTTCTCTGCGCTGCTCTTCGCGCCAAGGTAGAAGATTAATATTTGCCATTAACTTAGACCTCTCAAAGCTAAACCGTATGCTGTTGCCAAAGCCGGTGCGGCTTGATTCGCAGCTGAACGGTTGGTCATCACACGCGCACTAGCAAACGGGTTCAGTACGCTTACTTTAGAGCGCAGCTTTACTTCCAAATCGCCGGCGATGCCCTCAAGACCAGCGCAGCGTCCAGACAACACCAAGCTGTCGATACCCGAATGCGGGCTGGATGAGTAAAAGAATTGCAATGATCTAGAAATTTCTTGTTGTAACTGCTCAGCAAACGGCTCCTGTACGGACGCAAGGAAATCGCCGGGCAATTGGGCAGAATTTAATATGCCTTCTGCTTCTTCCGCGCTCACACCGTACTCTTTACGTATTTGCTTGATAAGTTGACTGCCGCCAAAATTTTGATGGCGCGAATATATGACGCGTTCTTTGTCTAGCAACATCAAATGACAAGAATTCGCACCAATATCAAATAACGCTAGCGGTGCATCGTTGTCTTCACCGACGCGCGTCTGGCCACGACATACTCGCTCCAGCGCATAAGTATCAATATCTACATACTTCAGCTGCAGGTCTGACATTTCGATTAAGTCGATGTATTCATCAACAATTGCGCGGCGGCAGGCCACCAACAAAACGTCGTCCTCTTGGTCATTGGCTTTGGATGGCCCAATGACCTCAAAATCTAAATTTACTTCGTCTATCGGATAGGGCACAAAGTGCAGAGCTTCGATGCTCACTTGCTCCTCAAGCTCTACTTCACCGATATCACGCGGCATCCCGATCACTTTGGTAATCGCGTGCGAAGAGGAAATAGCAACAGACGCCACCTCACCGCTGGCCCCCGTTTGGGCTATTAGTGTACGGACAGCGTCGGCTAAATCGTCGACATTGCTGATCGCGTTTTCTGTAAATGTATTCTCTGGCGTTGGAACCATACCCCATGCCGTTACTTTCGGGTTGGCAGCGCTACCCCCAAGCTCAACCAGCTTTATCGAGTGTGTACCGATGTCTAGTGCGACGACTGACGTGGCTTTTGAGCGAAAAAACTTCAAGAAACCTCCATTAAAAACAGCAATTTACGGCGCTTTTATTACGCATTACTTAAATACTAAGCAATGCGCCGCAATAATGCTACATTTTTATTCAGGATTATTATTAAATCGTTTAAAATGTTTGGCCTACTCGCTCTTCTAATCGCACACCCAAGGCACCATCTTGTCTAAATACCGTTTCTTGATACCTCTCGCCATGTGGGCGTTCACTTTTTTCATGATCGGCTGGATTGTGGTGGGATTCTTGATCGTGCATCTAAACAAAGACCTGCCCGATGCTAACGGCATCCGCAATATCGAGCTGAAAGTACCTCTGCGAGTCTATTCCGCCGACAACTTGTTGATCTCGGAGTTTGGCAACGAACGCCGCAAGCCCTTAACCATTGACGAGTTCCCGCAGACGCTCATTGACGCGGTTTTAGCCAGCGAAGACGACAATTTCTATAACCACACTGGAATCGACCTATTCGGCCTAGTGAGAGCCACCCTCGCAAACCTAGAAGCGGGAGGCACTAGCCAAGGTGCCAGCACCATTACCATGCAAGTGGCGCGGAATTTCTACCTCAGCCCTGAAAAAACTTACACACGTAAGATACGAGAGATTCTACTCGCTTTAAAACTTGAGCAAATCCTCTCCAAGGATGAGATTTTGTCCTTGTACCTCAACAAAATCTTCTTGGGTCACCGCTCTTATGGATTTGGCGCGGCAGCTCAAGTCTATTACAACAAAGAACTCAGCGAACTGAGTGTGGCAGAACAAGCCATGCTGGCCGGCCTGCCCAAAGCCCCTTCGAGCTTTAATCCATTACGCAACCCAGTACGCGCGGTACAACGTCGAAATTATGTTTTGGGCCGCATGCACGATATCGACAAACTCAACGAAGCCGACTACAACGCTGCGCTCGCCGCGCCAGTCACCGCTCGCCGCCATTCCCGCCAAAGCGAGGTTGCCGCGCCGCACATTGCTGAAATGGTCAGGGCACAACTAATCGAGGAATACGGCGAAGATGCTTACTGGTCAGGATTGAGCGTTTACACAACGGTTCAGTCTTCGCTTCAAGCGCAGGCACAGGAATCATTGCGCAAAGGCTTAGAAGGTTATGACCGACGCCACGGCTTTCGCGGCGCTGTAGCCAAAGTCGCTCTCGAGCAGCTGCAAGTCGACCTAAGCACACCCTCCGACGCCTACGAATTGGCACTTGAGGAAATGCCAAGAAGCGGCGAGCAACGACCAGCCCTGGTTCTAAGCGTAGACAAACTAACAGCTCAAGTTTATGTAAAAGGCGTAGGATTAAAGGGCCTTTCACTTGAAGATATGCGCTGGGCTCGCCGCTACAAAACAGCCGACCTGCTGGGCGACTGGGTGAGCGACGTTCGCACGGTACTCAGTGCAGGCGATGTCGTTTACGTTATGCCACGCGCTTTAACAGAGACCGAACAACAAAACTTCGAGGCTCAACGTGAAAGCATTCTCAACGGCTTAATCAATACTGCCAACGAAGAGGGCACGCTAGAAGCACGAGAAATCGCACTCGAGAACCTGGCAATTGAGACTGAACAGTACAGACTCTCGCAATTACCAGATGTCAGTGGGGCGGTGATTTCAATCAATCCGAACACCGGACAGATTTTGTCTCTGGCAGGCGGCTATGACTTTTTCCTGAATAAGTACAATCGTGCGGTGCAGTCGATCCGTCAACCCGGCTCTAACATCAAACCCTTTATCTATTCTGCGTCGCTGGATAAGGGATTTACGCCAGCCTCGCTGATTAGCGGTGCGCCAATTGTTATGACCGACCCAGCGCACGGAACGGTATGGCGACCTGAAAACTACTCGGGCAAGTTTTTTGGTCCTACTCGAATGCGGGACGCACTCAGCCAGTCGATGAACTTGGTTTCAATCAGACTCCTGCGCTCGATTGGCATACCTTATACACGCGAGTACCTTGAGCGCTTTGGCTTGGATATGAATCGCTTTAGCGCCTCACTGACCATGGCGCTCGGCTCGGGTGGCATCACGCCTTTAGAGTTGCTCGCTGGCTATGGTGTGTTGGCGAATGGTGGCTATCGAGTTGAGCCCTACTTCATCGAACGCATAGAGGATCGCGACGGCAACATTATTTTTTCTGCACCTCAGCCTGAATTTTGTGACGCCTGCTACGAGCAATTCTTGCCTTTTCCAGAATTGGAGATTGAGACGCCGATCGCGCAAATAGACGAAGTAGACCAAAGCGAGCAAGACGGCTCCGAAATGGCAGTAGAGCTCGATGAGGCCGTTATAGACGAGGCTAATGAGGTACTGCCTAGTGTTTACGACGCGCCTCGAGTGATGAACCGAGTCAACAATTTTCTAACCGTCAGCATGCTTAAAGACGTTATCCGTCGTGGCACGGCGCGTAAAGCGTTGAGCCTGAATCGAAATGATTTGGCTGGAAAAACGGGTACCACCAATGATTACATCGATGCGTGGTTCACCGGTTTTAATAGCCAAGTCGCCACGACCGTATGGGTAGGCTTTGATGAGCCCAGCTCAATGGGCCGTGGCGAAGCTGGCAGTCGCTCAGCCTTACCCATTTGGATAGATTACATGGAGCAGGCTCTCGCCGACGTGCCGCAAGACGCGAGTGACGTACCCGAGTACATCGAGGCAGGCTTTGTAAATCGTGACACGGGCGTGAGAACGTCCGAAGATGACCCAGAAGCCACGCGAGAATACTTTGCGCTAGAACCTACTCAACCCGAGTTAATCGTTGAGAAGATTTTAAGAAGCAAAGCTCTCGAAGGAGACGAGCTGAGCATAGAATTACTTAAGAGCCTCTACCCCAGCAAATACGCAGGTGAAGGCGTGATCTATGACGAAGCCACCCTAACGCCAAATCTAAGCACTGGTTTTGAGTCATATGATGCGAACCCTGAAGGTTTAGAAAGCCTCGAAAGCTCGGAGAATCCGATTGACGCGTTCGAGCCCAATTCATCCAATGAAAAGATCATTGAGACTGACGAAAGCACTGAAGGGCTGTTCTAAACACCAAAGCGCGCAGATCGAAAGCTAACAACGCAGGACAGAGAGCTTAAAACTAGCGTATAAGCTTAGGGACTCGCGACTCGCGCGCTGACCGGCAGCCAAAGGTGGCCAGACTGGCCAGCTTGCGGCCCGCCGCGTGGATGGCGTACTGGAAGAACTCGGCCAGCGTCCAGCGGTCCAGGAACTCGGGCGACAGCGTGGCGTACTCGCCGCCCTTCTCCACCAGCAGGGCATCCACGTGGGCAA
>CAZOIG010000195.1:0-2257 GCA_964579235.1 uncultured Gammaproteobacteria bacterium | reverse complement strand
TACCTATGACGAAGCGTTTACGCCGCTAAGAGTTAGGACTGCGCAGGTGCTCTTAACGCACGCTGATATCGCTAATCGAGAGCGCTATTTGAACGCAAGAGCGACGCTCAGCAGTTTGCTTCGCTTAGACGTTTTGAGCATCGTTAACGAGAACGATACGGTCGCTACTGAGGAAATCTGTTTCGGCGACAACGATAGTCTCGGCGCGCTGGTCGCCAATTTAGTCGATGCGGACACTTTGATCATTTTGACCGACCAGGAGGGTTTGTACACGGCTGATCCACGCATTGACTCGTCGGCTGAACTGATTCAGTCGGCATCTGTTGATGATGAGGAAGTCTTCAAAATGGCGAGTGGTGGATCCAATTTGGGTCGTGGTGGAATGATCACCAAATTGCAGGCCGCAAGGGTCGCCGCAAGGTCAGGCGCCGCTACGTGCATCGCGAGTGGGCATCAGAAAGATGTTTTACTGCGCTTGCTCGAGGGTGAAGAGATAGGCACCTATTTGCAAGCGACCCAGCGTGTCTCGTCGAAAAAGCAATGGATGGCTAACCAAATGAAAATAGCTGGCAAATACATCTTAGACGACGGTGCGGTGCAGGTTTTAGCCGATGCTGGTCGTAGTTTGCTCCCAGTGGGGGTCACGGGTGTAGAAGGTGAGTTTGAGCGTGGTTCGCTGGTCTCGCTTTGCGATCCAGCAGGACGAGAGATAGCTCGCGGTTTGAGTAATTATTCGTCTGTCGATGCAAACAAGATCAAGGGCTTAAGTAGTGCGCAAATACGCGCACAGCTTGGTGAGCTTGCTGAGTCTGAATTAGTGCACAGAGATCATTTGGTTCTCTTTTAAGTTCGCCTTTCTCATGGTGTCTCTCGGAGTTAGTGGCTTTTTTGGCCCTAATTGTTTTTAGCCCAAGCTTTTCGAGCCCAAGCTAGGGCTGCGGTGATTCGCTTTTTTCTGTTTTGCGTTTATAAACTCTCACAAAGTCTCGACCACGAACGTCAAAGCTGATCGTCAACACCTCTCCCGAACTATCTAACCAGAATTCTTCAACTATTGTGCCGCGCAAACCCACGGTTTTCACGATTAGTTTCTCACCGTCCCAGCCCGCCGTTGTTTCTTGGTGACGACGATCAATCTTGCCCCAGTCGATATCTCTAATTCGGCCATTTGGGAAAATAATCCCAATGGAATCAGCGGAATGCTCGATGGTCATTTCACGGGTATTGGAAGAGTTTATTCGCACACTGTCGTTCCCCATAGGCGATTCACTTTGACCGCTCTCTGTTGTTTGGCTGTCTCGAGACTCTCGCGACCCGCGATTACCGCCGCGATCACCACGCTGGCCTCGTTCCGAGTCAGCTTGGTTTGATCGCGCGGAGTTGCCTCCAGCTCGGCGCTTGGGCATTGCGACTAGATCGCTGGACTCAGGATCAATGACCCATTCGCCACTAAAGTTTACGGTGTCGGGTGAAACATAGCTTAAGGTAGTGCAAGCGCTCAGTGCGAGGGCCAATACTAAACAGAGAAGCACCGAAGAAAATGGTCGGAAAGAAATCATAGTGTTTTTAAGGTGGTGTCTTTTAACGGTAAATTTAGTTAGGAGGGCTAAAAGGAAAAATACGCCTATCCAACTTGATACGAATCCAGCAGGTAATTCCTGCACCCGAATGAGTCTACGCGAGTGACACTACCATCACCATTACACCGATGAAAGGCGTACGTGTTTGGCGCAGCCTCACTCTCCAAGCTTTGTTCTCATCTTGGCTCGCGTTTCGGGCAGGCACAAAAAAAGACCCCGAAGGGCCTTTTTGAAGCGGATTGCTGAAAGATCGTCGCTATTGACTGATTCAGTACCGCTAAAACGCTGAAACTCTGCCGATTTAGGCAGCCATCTCTTTCACACGTTTATTAAGTCTGCTTTTTAAGCGTGCAGCACGGTTTTTATGATGTAAGCCTTTAACCGTCGCTTTATCTATCATCGAGGCCGATACTTTGTAAGCCTCTTGAGCTGCTGCTTGATCGCCAGCTTCAATCGCTGCTTCAAGTTTTTTTACCGCAGTGCGGACAGCTGAGCGTTGCGAATGATTACGCAGTCTACGAACAGAATTTTGTTTTGCACGTTTACGTGCTTGCGGTGAATTTGCCACTTGTCTAGTCCTCAAAAAATCGAAGGCGAAATATGCAGATTTTGAGTTTTGATGTCAAGCAATTACGCGCAAGGAAAGGGCTTTTTTGGGGTTTTTTCTAGATCACGAC
>CAZOIG010000194.1:0-1603 GCA_964579235.1 uncultured Gammaproteobacteria bacterium | reverse complement strand
ATACGGCTTTATGGTTTCGGGCGTCACTCGAAATGGCATCGCCAGCGGTCAGACTAACATCCAAGAGCGCAGCAACATCGCGTTCTATCGTTGGGGTGCCGGCCCAGTGTCTGCAGAAGAAGCAGTACCAACAGCGGCGGTCGCTCCCCCTCCCGTTACACCATCTGTTAATCTACTTCTAAGCGACCCGAATCCTATGTAAAAGCTGGGTGGTGTGTACGCCTAGCAAATCAACCTGCGGTCGTTTTGCGCTGTTGAGAAACGCCGCTTAGGTTCAGGATTGGGTGCGGCAACTCGCTGAATATAAACATGCAGTTATTGCGCTCTAATCAATTTTATAAAAACAGCGATGTACTTTGGTGCGTCGCTGTTTTTTTAGTGCTGCTCATCAGTCAGTGGTATAAGGCCATGGCTTTAGCGCCGTTGCCTGAGAATATCTGGGACAATGTTTATTTGTGGGATTGGGCCAGGTCGGTTTCACAGGGTGATTTTTCCGCTTTTATTCCCGACAGCCATCATCAGATGCGATGGGGTAATTGGACTTTCGCGGCGCTTCTCATTGAATTTTTTGGTGACGAGATAGTGGTTCACTATCTGGCCACCCTTATTCCAAGCACCTTAGCCGCGCTACTCTTCACTTACTTAACTTGGCGATACGTTGGCGTGGTGGCCGCCTTGGCGTTTATCGTTTTATGGCACACTGATGCGCTATTGTTCCGCGCCACGTTTCAATTATTGCCGTCTGGCGCGGCATTATTGCCTGTAGCGATTACGTTGGCGCTGTGCATTGATGTGGTCAAGACGCAGTCGATCTCATTCGGCCGCTTAATGTTGCTATCTGTCGTTGTTGTTTGGCTGTATGGCACTAAAGAGACTCATCTTGCTTACCTGCCGGCTATTCTTTTTATAGTCTATCGTGCCGCAGGATTTGGGGCAGTTGCCACCATCGCCATGGTTTTTTGCGGTGCGTATGTGCTTGAGACATTAATGTTTAAAATGATGTCGGGCGCCTTCCCCTGGTTAGGGCGAATTTACTCGGTCGTTGACGGCGGTCAGCATGTTGAGCTGATGAAAGAGCATGCGCATTATGTGGGCCAGCAAACACGGTATTTTGATAGTGGTATTACCATGCGCTGGGTGCTTACGTCTGGCGTAACCCCTATTCCGATTTTTATCGGCTTTATTTTCGCTCTATTTTTACAAACTAAGATTATTGATGATGTACGGACTGCTCTGTCGAGTAGCGCATTGCTTGAAGTACTCGCGCTGTTCATCATTAGTTTTATCGTCTGTAACACATTCTTCATTATCTCGATTGACCCAATCAGACTGGGTCAACCTTTAGTAGCTCGTTATGCAACGACTCTGATGCCTTTGGTTTACATGATGTGCATTGCCTACGCGGCGATGATGGCATCAAGATCCTCATGGGTGATGAAAGTGGGTCTGTTGGCAATTATCCCGTTTTACATAGCGCCCGCTATTGACCGAATCACCAAGTATCCAGAGGCAAGTATTGTGAGTATTTCCAAGCAATACAGTCAGTTTGCTAAAGACCTTGAAGTGTATGAGTGTGTGAGGGCACGTCAGCGCGTCATCGTGA
>CAZOIG010000193.1:0-3450 GCA_964579235.1 uncultured Gammaproteobacteria bacterium | reverse complement strand
GGCTTATTCACCTGTACTGCACCGGCTGGAACTAGATCTGGGGCTAAATCATAGGCTGCCCAATACACCTCTTGCATGCGCGCATCCAGCGCCGACACGACAAAACGATCTTCTGATTGCCATTCCGATAAATCACTTTGCTGGTGGAGCAACACATCCAAACTTGAAAACCCGAACATTGGCAGGCTAGCCCCATAAGCTAAACCTTGAGCAACACCAATCCCAATTCGCAAGCCTGTAAACGAACCAGGGCCGCGGCATACGCCAATGGCTGCTAGGTCAGTCAGGCTTAAGCCGGCCTGATCAAGCACCTGCTTCACCATCGGCAACACAACTTGAGAATGCACATTACTGCCCTGCTTTATTTCCTGCAGACGCTCTCCAGACGGTAATCGCAACGCCACTGAGCATTGCGATGCCGAAGTCTCCAAAGTCAGGATTGCCGATTGGCTAAGGTTTGTCTCTTCCATTACTGAGTAAAATAGCTCGTTTAAGTAAATGAGTTACGTAGCTTAATTGCTCGACTTTCGGGCGCTAGGGTTTAACGATTTCAAAAACCCGCAGACTTTATCTTGATCCGCCGTTCGTCGCATACGCGGCAGACTATCCAAAAACACACGACCATAATGTGTACGACGTAACCGCGCATCGCACACCATCAACACGCCTTTATCCCTAGCACTGCGAATCAAACGCCCCGCCCCTTGTCGCAAGGTGATTACGGCTCTAGGGACCTGATGCCCCATAAAAGGGTTCTCACCCACCTCTTCCATCGCTTTGAGGCGAGCCTTGATGACTGGATCAAAGGGTGACTCAAACGGCAGCTTATCAATAATAACGCAACGTAGATCATCACCTGGAACGTCTACGCCCTCCCAAAAGCTCATGGTACCCAAAAGCACCGCGTTATCCTCAGTTTGAAACTCAGTCAACAATTCTCGCTTGGTAGTTTGGCCCTGCATCAACACGGTAAACTCGTCTTCCAGCATTTCATCGAGTAAAAGATCATGAAAACCTTCCATGTGTTTAAAACTCGTAAAGAGCACAAACACTGCGCCACCAGCAGCCCTGATAATAGGCAGGGTGGCATCAAAAAAGCGTTCGGAAAAATCAGGATCTTTGGGCGCGGGTAAGCCTTCAGGCACGTACAAAACAGCCTGCTCATAAAAATCGAATGGGCTCTCCCAAGTTTGAGTTTCCACGTCGCTCGGCAAACCTACATTCTTGGCAAAATGGTCAAACTTACCGTCAACCGACAAAGTCGCAGAAGTAAATATGCGCGCCTGTTGTTGATTGCCGAAATACTGACTGAGTTCTCCACCAATATCCAATGGCGTATCGTTGATACGAAAAGTCTTGCGACTGATCTCGATCCAGCGAACATGTTTGAGCGACTCTTCCTGATCCGCGATCGACTGACATTCACCGGCTAACTCTTGCGCTCGCTCATAACACCGCTCTAAGGCCTCTCCCTTGACCGACGCCTTTTCTAAAACATCGGCGTAATCGCTGAGCAGATCAGCCAAATGTTGAATTTTCTTGTTGAGCGCTGGTACTTCCGCACAGGCATCCTCCCAGGCCATGCGCCGCTCACTTAAACCAAAACTCAACCGGTAGTCGGCAATGGTTTTTTCAAGTGCGGCTGTTTGCGGGATAAGATCACCAATCGAACTTTTCTCTTTCAGTTCCGCCGCCCTTACATCGCTTGCCAACTCAAGAATTTGCCAGGAACTAAAACTAGAGCCTAAAAAATTGCTCGCGACATCGGGCAGCTGATGTGCCTCATCAAACACGATAGTTTGTGCTTCGGGTAAGAGCGCACCGAAACCATCATTTTTGAGTGCTTTGTCTGCGAAATACAGATGATGGTTGATCACGATAAGATCGCTGGTCGCGGCTGTCTTACGCGCCTTATTGACGTAACAGTCCTCATAAAAGCTGCAATTCTGACCAATGCAGTTGTCAACGGTGGAGGTCACTTGCGGCCACAAAGGCGATGTTTCGTTCACGTCGCTCACCTCTGATACATCACCGCGTTTAGTGCGCGGCAACCACATTACGATGGTTTCTAAATCACTGCGTTGTTTCGCATCTAGGCGACGACTGCTTGTGCGCAGTTGCTGTAAACGGTGTAAACACAAATAGTTGCTGCGGCCTTTCAGTAAAGCAACCTTTGCCGACAAGGCAAGCGTGTCTAATACGTGTGGAATGTCTCGCAAAAACAGTTGTTCTTGCAAATGCTTAGTACCGGTCGATACGATGGCGCGCTTCTCAGACAACAGTAAGGGCACGAGATACGCGTAGGTTTTTCCTGTACCAGTACCCGACTCAGCGACCAAGCTGCTTGCATCAGCGATCACTGCTTGGATACGCGTCGCCATCTCAATTTGCGCCCGGCGCGGAGAGAACGACTCGTGTTGTTTTGCGAAAGGACCGTCCTTATCTAGATAATCACCAGCGTGCTGCAAGGTAGTCGTCATGGCGTCGCTGGTAGTGTGCCTAATACTCTATGCTTGAGCCGACGTTTCGGCCGCGCACACGTGCAGCGCGTCTAACCAATTGGGGAGCGCGATGCCGAATTGATCTGCCAATTTGGCGCAGTTTAATACGGAGTATTCGGGTCGTTTAGCCGGCGTCGGGTACTCTGAAGACGGAATGCCATTCACCACCATATGACCAATGCCATTGGCTTTGAACAAAGCATCGGCAAAACCAGCCCAATGAGTTTGGCCCTGGCAGGTCAGATGATAAACGCCGAATTGATTGTCACGCACTTGCTTATCGAGCACCATCTCCACTAGCTTCAATGTAGCATCGGCAATACTGCCCGCGTAAGTAGGGCTGCCAACTTGATCATTAACTACATTAAGCTCATTGCGACTCTCGGCTAAACTCAGCATGGTTTTATAAAAGTTTTTGCCGATGTTGGAATACACCCACGCCGTACGCAGAATCAACGCTTTAGCACCGCTCGCTAAAATAGCAGCCTCGCCAGCCAACTTACTCTCGCCATAGACACCACTAGGCCCCGTTGCGTCGTCTTCACTGTACGGCGCTTGGGCATTGCCTGGGAACACATAGTCAGTGGAATAATGAATCAGCGGAACATCACGAGCCGCGCACAATAGCGCGAGCTGCTCCGCTGAATCTCGATTAATGGCGAAGCTTTGCTCCTGCTCAGTCTCCGCCAAATCAACCGCAGTGAATGCAGCAGGGTTAATCAACAAGTCGAACTCGTAATCAGCCAAGGATCCAGTGACGGAATCAGCTTGGCTTAGATCCACAAGCTCTCGACCCAATACCAACAACTCTAGATCGGGATTGGCGTTTACAGATCGTTGCAAGTAGGTGCTCACTTGTCCATGTTGGCCAATAATAGCTACAGTGTGTTTGCTCATTTTATTGATTCAAAAGTTCTTTATTTGGGTCGGAGTGTTATTGAGTCGTCAC
>CAZOIG010000192.1:0-8996 GCA_964579235.1 uncultured Gammaproteobacteria bacterium | reverse complement strand
AGGCAATCGTGCTGGTAGAGACCTTCTTAAACACAAACGGACAATGGGAAACCAGAGACGTTGAACTCACGATTGAGGAGTAGGACTAAGTCCGCTACACCCTATGATGATCGAAAAAAATAGAAGAAATAACGAGAGAGTACTCATGCTTGACTTAGTTACTGTGCGCAAGCTTCCAAAGATCGTAATCTTAAGCTTAGTTATGGCTTTTGCCATTGTCAGTGTCGCGTATATCGATCGCGTTAATGCGCAAAATCAAACAACAATGACCGACATCGTATTCAGCCGGCTTGCAGGCGACAGTGTCCAAATTAACTTTCTGACTGATGCTGATTTAACCGAGCCTGGCAGTTTTGTGACGGATCAGCCTGCCCGCATTGCGTTGGACTTTTTCGGTGTGAGTGCGGATCTAGCGCAACGTAAACTGGATATCAAAACCGGCAGTGTAGACAGTGTTTCCGCCATTGAGGTGGGTGATCGAACTCGCGTTGTGGTTAACCTTTACGAGTCGTCTCGATACGAATTGTTGCCAGTTGAAAACGGTTATTCGATAACGATTTTCAGCAACGAGGCCGACAACTCAAGAATTATCGAGCCTAAGCCGTTTGCACCGAAACCAGAAGTGGTTGCCAGTGAACGCGTAGAAAATATTGATTTCCGACGCTCAGAAGCAGGCGGCGGTAAGCTCATAGTTGACTTTAACGATCCAGGTATAACGGTTGATACACGTGAAAGCGATGGCGAAATTATCGTCGATATCTTGGGTGCGGCGCTGCCAAGTTCCTTAGAGCGACGTTTAGACGTGGTCGATTTTGCCACGCCAGTTCAAACCGTTGACGCGTTTCAAAATGGCGACAACGTGCGCTTAGTCGTGGTGCCGCAAGGCCAGTATCAACATGTCGCGTTTCAAACTGGAAGTCGTTTTAATCTGGTTGTCGACCCAATCATTGTTACCGAAGACGACTTAGAGCGGATCGCTCAAGAAGAGCTGGGTTTTACTGGTGAGCGCCTTTCTATCAACTTGCAGAAAATTGACGTGCGCAGCGCGCTAGCCGTGATTGCGGACTTCACTGGCATAAATTTTGTCACCAGCGATTCGGTCGAGGGTGAGATATCAATCAGCTTAAACGATGTGCCATGGGATCAAGCGCTAGACGTCATCATGCGCAGCAAAGGGTTGTCGAAGCGCCAGACTGGCAATGTAATTTGGGTTGCTCCGACATCTGAAATTCAAGAGTACGAAGAAGAAGAGCTCAGAGCTAACGCCGTTGCGGCGGAGTTCGCGCCACTGATTTCTGAGATGATTGTGGTCAGCTACGCTAAAGCTGAAGAGTTGGCAGAGGTCATTAAGAATGTGGGCAGCAGTTCGGCGAGTGCCGACGGCGACTCAAGCTTGCAATTAGTTGGCGATACCGGCCAAGGTCTTAGTGGCGGCACCGACTCGAGCGGCAGCTTGGGTGGCAGTAATACTTTGCTTACGCCGCGTGGTAGCGTGACCGCTGATGTGCGGACTAACACTCTACTTATTCAAGATGTTCCAGCCAAGGTTCGAGAGATTAGACAGCTAGTTGAGCGCCTCGATACACCAGTTCGCCAAGTCTTAATTGAAACTCGAATAGTCGAAGCAACAGATACGTTTAGTCGCGAGCTTGGCGCACGTTTAGGTTTTCAGCGCATTACCGACAACGCTCGATTCCCCGGCAGTAACAGCAGTGATATCGGCAACTTCGTGGGAAGTGGTACAACTGAAGGCTTGCAGGTGATCCAAAATTCAAGAATCGATGATGAGCCTGGCTTAATCTTCGATAGCTCGCGTGGAGCCCCAGGTGGTCTTGCGGTTGACCTTGGTGCGAACGGTATCGGCAATCAAGATGCGGCCTCGTACGCTTTTGACGTGTTTAAGGCGGGCGTGGGTTATGCCCATTTGATTACCTTGGAATTATCCGCTTTACAGGCCGACGGTCGCGGCAAAGTAGTGGCCTCACCGCGTTTGATTACGGCGAACCAAAAAGAAGCGTCGATCCGACAGGGTGAAGAGCGCGTGTTCGAACTTGAAGGCGCGCAGGTTGCGGGCATTCAAACCAAGGAAGCTGTCCTTAAATTGGTCGTCACGCCACAAATCACACCTGATGACCGAGTTATAATGGACGTTCAGGTGAACCAAGATACGTTTATCCCGGGTACCGCAGGTAACTTGAGTATTAAGGAAGTTAAAACTCAAGTGTTAGCCGACAACGGTGAAACCATCATTATTGGTGGTATATATCAGGAAGAGAACCAATTCTCTGAAACCAAAGTACCGTTTTTAGGCGACATTCCGGTACTGGGTAATTTGTTCAAAAAGAAATCGCGACTCGATAATCGAATTGAGCTGCTGATTTTCTTAACGCCTAAAATTATCAGTCCTAAGCTTGATCTAGGTTAAGCGGCTTCAGCAAGGTTTAAGTAGCCAAGCGCAATGCTGTTTGGCTTCTCAAGCCTTGTCTTTTTTTGGGTATGGTTGATTCGCTCTGCTTGAGCGAACCGCTCCTGCTTTTGTCTTGCCGCGAGCTTCGCGGTCTACCATTAAGTAAACCAAGCAATGCAAAACATTATTTTGATTGGCCCTATGGGGTCGGGTAAAACCACGGTTGGCCGACAGTTGGCAAAACGCAAGCGAATGGAATTCGTCGACTCAGATCATATGATTGAGGAGCGCTGCGGTGTCTCGATTTCGACCATTTTTGATATCGAGGGCGAAGACGGATTTCGAAAACGCGAGACGAAGATGTTGACCGAGCTGTGCCAGCTCAATTCAATCGTTTTAGCAACTGGCGGCGGTGCGATCGCGTTAGAAGAAAATCGCATATTGTTGCGCAAAAGCGGCTTTGTAGTGTATTTAAAAACATCAATCGAAACACAATTAGCGCGCACACGGAAAAACCAAAATCGACCACTTCTAGAAAATGTCGACGCCGAGAAAAAGCTCACCGAGCTTATGGAAGAACGCGGCGAGCTTTACGAACAAGAGGCTGATCTGATCGTAACTTCGGGTGAGCGTATAGTTTCTAAAGTGGTTGAAGAAATAATCTCGAATATCGACGCTTAACTCGAGCGCTGCGTTGCCAGTCTTTGGTTTGTGTCTCAACAAGGCAACACAGTTAATATTCGTTTCAGGAATACACCTTATAACTCACTAAGGTTTGCTAAATAGAACTGGATAATCAAGCGCTTATAACCACTATTTTGCAGGTTTTTACGTCGCAAACGCGCTCGCCTGATGACTAAAACCGTATAAACCTCTATACTTGCCGACCTACTTACGGTTCTTGAACGCGGGTAAGCAAGCCACGCCTACGCTGTGGCTTGACCAAGTCAAGGTTGAATTTTATTTAACCGCCCCATTCCACCGTTAGCAGGGTACAACAAGGACGTTTATGCTGCGCGCTAAGGTTTGCTATTCGAAGGTTTACTAGACAACCTCCAAGCGTTCTTCTTTCAACATAATCTAAATGGGTCTCTGCGTGAAAAACGTTTATCACTCATCTGAGGGTTTATATCGCCCTGAGTTCGAAAAAGACAATTGTGGTTTCGGCCTTATCGCACATATGGATGGCGAGCCGAGTCATTGGTTGATCAAAACTGCGATCGGCGCACTGGCAAGACTGACGCATCGTGGGGCGGTGGCCTCCGACGGTAAAACCGGCGATGGTTGTGGCGTTTTGATGGCAATGCCTGAAGAGTTCATGCGCAGCAGAGCAATGGAAACGGGCCTAGAGATTAATGGGCACCTTGCTACCGGACTGGTATTCAGCGATGCAGACCTTATTACTCAGGACCAACTTGATAGCCTTTTTAGTCAAGAGTGTGATCGCAGAGGTTTGAAACTGGCTGGATGGCGCGAAATGCCTCTTGATCAGAGCGCTTTGGGCGAGCAAGCCTTAGCGGCCTTACCGCAGATCAGCCAGGTTTTTATTACTCAAGCCGAGAACAAAGAGCAGTCCCAAGATGCTTTTGAGCGACAAGTCTTTTTGGTTCGTCGCGGGGTCGAGAATGCTTTGCAGGAAGTTGACCAGAATTTCTATATCCCAAGCCTTTCGAGCCGAGTCATGCTTTACAAGGGTTTGGTCATGCCCGAGTACTTGCCCGTTTTCTATCAGGATCTAAACGATGAGCGCATGGCGTCGTCGGTTTGCTTGTTTCATCAACGCTTCTCAACAAACACTCTCCCGCAATGGCGTTTAGCTCAGCCGTTTCGCTTTTTGGCGCACAACGGTGAGATCAATACAATTCGCGGTAACCGAAACTGGTCATTGGCTAGATCGAGTAAATTGGTATCCAAAGAGATGCCTAATTTGCACGAGGCTCAGCCCTTCGTAAACAATAATGGTTCAGACTCTATGAGCCTGGACAACATGCTCGAAGTCTATTTGATGGGCGGCATGGATATTTTTAAGGCGGCACAAACCTTGGTTCCGCCAGCGTGGCAAAACGCCGATTTTATTGATCCTGATCTAAAAGCATTCTATCGCTTTCAAGCGATTAATACGGAACCATGGGACGGCCCAGCTGGGTTGGTCATGACGGACGGGCGTTATGCTTGTTGCGCGCTCGATCGAAATGGCTTGCGCCCAGCGCGCTATGTGATTACCAAAGACCGCATCATCACCTTGGCGTCTGAAGTCGGCGTGTACGAGTACCAAGAGGCCGACGTGATCGAGAAAGGCCGACTTGGCCCTGGGCAAATGATGGGCGTGGATACCCAGACTGGCGAGATCATTACCCCAGATGCGATTCACAATAGAATAAAAAGCGAACACCCCTACAAGGACTGGTTGCGCAACAACGTGATTCGCCTTAAGTCAGACATTACCCTTGATGAGTCAACGGTTACACTGAACGCTGCATCACTAAAAATCTATCAAAAGATGTTTCAGGTATGCAGCGAAGAACGTACTGAAATAATCAGCGTGCTCGCGCAGTCCGCGCAAGAAGCCACTGGATCGATGGGCGACGATACGCCAATGGCCGTGTTGTCAACACGCCAACGTCTGATCAGCGACTACTTTAGACAGCAGTTCGCGCAAGTAACCAACCCTCCAATCGACCCTTTGCGAGAGCAAATTGTGATGTCTTTGGAGACGTATTTCGGTACTGAAAGTAGCCTTTTCGCGCCAACCGAACGTATGGCTAAAGCGATTGTGGTGGACTCACCGCTGCTAGCAACGTCAAAGTTCCAGCGTTTGTTGGCGAGCGAAGACCCAGATTTTAAACACCATCAGGTCGAACTTATTTTCTCAACCGATGAGAGCTTGCAGCAACGTATTGAGGCTATTTGCGATGAAGCGGTAGAGGCAGTTCGAGGTGGCGCGCACATTATCGTGCTATCTGATCGAAACATCTCTAAAAGCAAAATGCCAGTGCCAGCCTTGCTTGCAACTGGGGCGGTTCACCACCGACTCACCCAAGAAGGTTTGCGCTGTAACGCCAATATTGTGGTTGATACTGGCTCAGCCCGTGACCCACACCAGTTTGCCGTACTAATTGGTTTTGGCGCGACTGCGGTACACCCCTATTTGGCGTTTGAAACGGTTAGGGAACTGTTCAATGAGGGTCGTCTAAAAGGCGACCTGAATCAGCTGTTGCGCTCCTACCGAAAGGGCATCAACAAAGGCCTTTATAAAATCGTTTCGAAGATGGGTATCTCAACGATTCACAGCTATCGTGGCGCACAACTGTTCGAAGCGATCGGGCTGTCTAGAGAAATTATAGACCTGTGCTTTAACGGTACGACCAGTCGGGTAGAGGGTGCGACGTTTGCCGATTTAGAACATGATCAGCGCGAGTTGCTTAAGCTGGCGTGGAATTCTCAAGCGGTCTTGGATCAAGGAGGCTTGCTGAAATTTGTCCACGGTGGTGAGTATCACGCGTACAACCCGGATGTAGTAAATACATTGCACGAGGCTGTAAAGACCGGTGATTTTGAGTCCTATCGCAGCTATGCAGACACGGTTAATCAACGCAAACCAATGGTGTTGCGCGACCTGTTTAAATTCAAAACCGACATAGCGCCGGTAGAACTGGACAAAGTAGAGCCGTGGGAGAACATAGTGCTGCGTTTTGATAGCGCTGGTATGTCGCTTGGCGCATTGTCTCCAGAGGCGCACGAGTCTCTAGCCGAAGCTATGAACAGCTTAGGCGGACGCTCTAACTCCGGTGAGGGTGGCGAAGATGCAGCGCGTTTTGGCACTGCAAAAATGTCTAAGATTAAGCAGATCGCATCGGGACGTTTCGGGGTGACGCCTCACTATCTCGTGAACGCGGAAGTACTGCAAATCAAAATTGCGCAGGGTGCGAAACCAGGTGAAGGTGGTCAACTACCGGGTCATAAGGTTAATCCTTTGATCGCTCGGCTCAGACACTCGCGACCAGGCGTAGCCCTAATTTCACCTCCACCGCATCACGATATTTATTCAATCGAAGACCTCGCGCAATTGATATTTGATCTAAAGCAGGTCAACCCCGATGCTTTGGTATCAGTCAAGCTGGTGGCAGAAGCCGGTGTTGGTACGATTGCTGCTGGCGTGGCCAAGGCGTACGCGGATTTGATCACCATCTCTGGTTATGACGGTGGCACCGGTGCTAGCCCACTCACGTCGGTTCGTTACGCTGGGTCGCCATGGGAGTTGGGCTTGACCGAAGCGCATCAAACCCTGCGCGCCAACGACTTGCGCGACAAAGTTCGCCTGCAAACTGACGGTGGCTTGAAAACCGGTTTGGATGTCGTCAAGGCGGCTATTCTCGGCGCCGAGAGTTTTGGGTTTGGTACCGGACCAATGGTGGCATTGGGCTGTAAGTATTTGCGTATATGCCATCTAAACAATTGCGCAACGGGTGTTGCAACGCAGCACAATGTTCTGCGCCAGAAGCACTATGTTGGAACGGTTGAGCGAGCTGCAAACTACTTTAAGTTTATCGCCATGGAGACTCGGGAGTGGATGTCTGTATTAGGTGTTACGCAACTTTCCGACCTTATTGGACGGACCGACTTACTCGAGGTTCTCGAAGGCGAAACCAGCAAGCAAAAAGGCTTGGACTTGAGTCAGATTCTGTCTGATGGCGGTGTGGCTGCGGATAAACCACAGTTCTGTATTGAGCCTAAAAATGAACCGTTCGACAAAGGCGAACTTGCCGAGTTGATGGTCAAAGATATGCGTGCTGCGATCGACCAGAAACTGGGCGGCGAGTTTAATTACAGCGTGCGCAATACTCATCGCTCGATTGGCGCACGTTTGTCGGGTGAAATCGCCAAACAACATGGTCATGAGGGTTTGGCAGACGCGCCGCTTACCGTCAACTTAACGGGTACTGCGGGTCAGAGTTTTGGTGTTTGGAACGCGAAAGGTTTGAATATGAACCTAGAAGGCGATGCCAATGACTACGTTGCAAAAGGCATGTCGGGTGGACGTATTTCGATATACCCCCATTCCGACAGTCGTTTCGTGGCCGCGCAATCAAGCATAATTGGTAACACTTGTTTGTACGGTGCTACAGGCGGCGAATTATTCGTGGCAGGTCGTGCAGGTGAACGCTTCGCAGTTCGTAATTCTGGTGCCTACGCGGTGGTAGAAGGTTTGGGCGATCACGGTTGCGAGTACATGACCGGTGGCGTTGTTTGTGTTCTGGGTGAAACCTGGGTGAACTTTGGTGCGGGTATGACCGGTGGCGTGGCTTTCGTATTAGACGAGAGTCGACGTTTTATCGATCGTTATAACCACGAGCTGATCGACACTTATCGTTTGATGCCAGAGGCAATGGAGTCATATGCCCAGTTGTTATACGGCATGGTTGAGAAGCATCTCGCTGCGACACAAAGCGTTCGAGCCAAAGAGATTTTGGATGATTTCACCGATTTCCTTCCCCATTTTTGGGTAGTGAAACCTAAAGCGACTGAGTTGGATACCTTGATCGATTCCCTCGTCGCAGCGGCCTAGAGTACGAAAAGCCATGAGCAATAACTTTCAATTTTTAGATGTACCTCGTCAAGACCCTGCCAAAGTGACAGCGCATGAACGCGTGGAGCAGTTTGCAGAGATTTATGGCGACTATGAAAAAGAGCAGGCTGAATCTCAAGCTGACCGATGTTTGGATTGCGGTAATCCGTATTGTGAGTGGAAGTGCCCAGTCCATAATTACATTCCCAATTGGCTGAAATTAGTCAACGAGGGCAACTTGTTTGAGGCTGCTGAGCTGTCACATCGGACTAACTCTTTGCCAGAGGTTTGTGGACGTATTTGCCCGCAGGACAGACTGTGCGAGGGCGCTTGTACGCTCAACGACGGCTTCGGTGCCGTGACGATTGGATCAATCGAAAAATACATTACCGATGAGGCTTTAAAACAAGGCTGGCGCCCGGACATGTCCAATGTGGTCTGGACCGATAAACGAGTGGCCATTATCGGTGCGGGTCCAGCCGGACTTGGCTGCGCCGACATCCTAGTGCGCAATGGGGTTAAGCCAATCGTTTTCGATCGCTACCCCGAAATTGGCGGCTTGCTTACCTTTGGTATCCCTCCGTTTAAGCTTGAGAAGGAGGTGGTTAAAACCCGTCGTCAGATACTTGAGGAAATGGGTGTTGAATTTCAACTAGGAGTAGAGGTCGGCAAGGATATAGAGTTTCAAAGCTTGCTGGATGATTACGACGCGGTGTTTCTCGGTATGGGAACCTATACCTATATGAAAGGCGGGTTTGCGGGTGAAGAATTTGAGGGTGTTCATGAGGCGCTGCCATTCTTAGTTTCGAATATCAACCGCTTGATGGGTTTTGAGAAAGACGCCACTGAGTTTGTTGATATGCGTGGTCAGAAAGTCGTAGTGTTGGGGGGTGGCGATACGGCTATGGATTGCGTCAGAACATCAGTTCGCCAAGGTGCTGAAAACGTTATTTGTGCGTATCGTCGCGATAAAGAAAATATGCCAGGTTCAATGCGCGAGGTGGCTAATGCCGAAGAAGAGGG
>CAZOIG010000191.1:0-4782 GCA_964579235.1 uncultured Gammaproteobacteria bacterium | reverse complement strand
GGTTCTCAGCGATGAACTCAGACACTTCAGGAACCGAAAAGCGCGTGGATTCCAGATCAATTCGTTCTACGCCACCGCCTAATGAAAACGAATTGTTCTCATTAATTGGAAATAGATAATTCACGTTCAATGCCAAAGTTTCGGTAATGAATGCCGACGTATTGGCTCGCGCCGAGTCGATACTTCGACCAGACAGGCCGATGGTGCGGCTAATGCCGTTGCGCGTGTAATATGGGTCAGTGTGCTGAACACTGATTGATTGAATGATATCTGAGCGTTGAATAGATAAATTCAACAGATTACCGCTGCCGAACAAATTTGATTGCGACACCGATGCCTGAATCAGAGCCCCATCATCCGCCGAGTAACCTAAACCAAAGAGGAAGCTACCGGTAGGTCTTTCAGTTACTTGAACCTCTAAGTCAACTTGATCGTCTCGCCCTGAAACTGGAATTGTTTCAATTTCGACGGCGTCGAAAAAGCTTAGACGTTGCAGCCTAACCTTCGAACGATTCACACGACTTGGTGAAAATGCCGCGCCTTCGTTTTGACGCAATTCGCGACGAATCACTTCATCGTTGGTTAAAGTATTACCAACGATATCTATGCGTCGAACGTAAACCCGACGACCTGGTCGAACATTAATCGAAAAGCCAACTGTTTTGGCCTCTGAGTCCACGTCAGGAACCGGCACAACGTCTGCATAGGAATAACCCTCTTCTGCAAGTCGGCTGCTAATGGCTTCGATTGTTGCATCAACCGCACTACGGGAATACGTTCTACCCGGAGCGATAAACACATAGGGAAGTAGCTCTTCCTCAGGGATCACCAACTGCCCATTCAATACAAATTGAGAAACAGTGTAACGCTCGCCCTCTTCAACATTGATGGTGAGAAAGATGCCGTCTTTTTCAGGCGAAATACTGACTTGATTAGAAACGATTCTAAAATCTAAAAAGCCTTGGTTTTGGTAAAAACTGGTCAGCGTCTCCAAATCACCGCTGACCTTCTCGCGAGAGTATTGATCTTCTGATCCCCAAAAGCGCCAGAACGGCACGCTGTCAGTTGACTCAAATTCATCGAGTAACATTTTGTCACTGAAGTAACTATTACCAATAATGTTAATTTTTTGAATCTTCGCAGTGGGACCCTCTTTCACGTGCAGCTTGACCGATACTCGGTTGCGTGGAAGATCAGTCACCTCTGTGCCAACCTGAGCATTGTACTTACCTTGGTTGAGATATTGGCGTTTTAGCTCTTGCTCAACTTGCTCAAGCACATTTGGCTTAAACACTCGCCCCTCAACGAAGTCATTGTCACCCAGTGCTTCGCGCAACGACTCTTCCTTAATTAATTTGTTGCCAAAGAACTGAATGCGCGATATCGACGGATACTCGACAACGTCAACTGTGATCACAGACCCTTGGGTGCTGATCTCAATATTCTTGAAAAAGCCTGATTTATAAAGTTCGCGGATCACCTCTGCAGAATCTTGGGTATCGAATTGATCGCCGACTTTAACAGGCATCAAATTAAACAAGGCTCCCGCTGAAATTCTCTGTAAGCCTGTGACTTGAATATCCGACACGACAAACGACTGTTGTGCGAGCGCCAATGAAGCGAACGTGTAGGTTAAGAGAGCGACAATAGTGTTTTTCATGCGAACCATCTTTGACTGTAAGTGGGTGGTTTTCTTATTAAAATTTCAAAAATCAACGATCTAAAACTCAGCGCTGGGCAAATGCCCATTTCAGACTACTCAGCGCAGTGTGGCTGGGTTGTGCTGGAGTGGCCAAATCGACTCAAGTTGTGCGGACGACACCTTGAGCTTATGTTGCAATGAGTTTAATTCAATATCCTAAAAATATCATTATAAAACGCGAGACTCATCAGCCCAGCGAGTAGTACTAAGCCGATCCCATGACCTACTTGATAAAATCGCTCCGAAACAGCTTTTCCGGCAACTCCTTCAATCGCAAACATCATTAAATGCCCTCCATCGAGCATTGGAATAGGCAACAAATTCATAATGCCTAAACTGATGCTGATTACGGCTAAGAACTGCACATAAGCTTGCCAATCAATTTGGATGGTCTGACCAGCCACATCGGCAATAGTGATAGGCCCATTGACGTTTTTGGGTGAGACTTGCAAGGTAATCATTTTGCCCAGCATCCGTACCGTCAGCGAAGTAATTAGCCAAGTCTCGGTAAAACCGTGCGCAATCGCTTGAGGGATTGATTTCTTGACGGTTATCAGGTCATCGGGGTTGAGAGCTGTGGGTTTTGCCGCAATACCAATTACACCGCGAGCCTGTTCACCTTCGCCGGTTAAACGAGGAGTAATTTGCACGGCGGTTATGACGCCTTCTCGCTGGTACTCTAACTCAATGGTTTGATCAGCATTGGGCGCGATCAAAGCGGTGAGATCACGCCACTGGTTGACGGCCACCCCATTAACCGAAACAATTTTGTCGTCGGCTTGCAGACCCGCCAACGCAGCCGGCGAATCCTCTAGAACGCGCCCAAGGCTATTACTCAACGGTGGATAAAACGGCAACAAACCGATCTGATAGACCAAATTAGCCGGATTAATATCGTAAAGCGGAATGTCCTGCGTTTCGACAAGCAACTGCTTAGTCGTCATCGAGTCTGAATCGCGGACCTCAAACTCTAGGGGCTGCCCTTTGAGCACCTGATTAAACACGTACAAATTGTACTCGGCCAAATGCGTTACCGTTTTTCCGTCAACCGCAAGCAACTCGTCGCCAACCGAAACACCCATTTCCGCTAGCTTCGAGGTCGCTGGCAGTTCGCCAAAAGTTGGTTTGAACTGTTGCTCTGGAGTCATACCCAACGCCATAAACAAAACAATCGCGAGCAAGAAATTGATGGCAGGACCCGCCGCCGCAATCACAGAACGTTTCCAGATTGGTTGGGCATCAAAACTTCGGTGCGCTTCGGCTGGATCAATCGGCGCATTCGGGTCGCCCTCTCCCAGCATCTGAACATAGCCACCTAAAGGAATAGCCGCTATTCGATATTCGGTTTGATCAGGACCCGACGTTTTACTCCATAAAGGCTTACCAAAACCGATCGAGAACTTGAGCACCTTAACGCCGAGTCGGCGTGCGGCCCAAAAGTGACCAAACTCGTGCACTGCCACCAAAATTGAAATGGCGAGAAGAAAACCGACTACACTGTACAAAAATCCAATCATTACTCTTAAAACACCAGGTTAGGATACCAACAAGAACTTACTTGCTAAGCCAAAAACAGGATACACGCAATGCCGCGACAACAGAGCTATACGTGTGCAGACTTACGATGCGGAGCTTAGCTCTGCTCGAACTCGCATCCGTACTTCATTGTCGATGTTTAATACGTCATTTAGACTGTCTGGGGTCGAGTTGCTGCCGTCTGCAAGGACCGTGTTAATAGCTCTATCAATCACCTTCGGAATATCAGTAAAGCGGATCTTTTCTTGCAAAAACGCTTCAACCGCTAGTTCATTCGCTGCGTTTAATGCAATCGGCGCCTTACCACCCTCGCTCGCGGCAGCCAGAGCTAATGCCAAACAGGGGATATTATCTAAGTCCGGTGCTTGAAAATCCAATCTCGACATTGCGGCCAAGTCCAATACCGCAGCGCCGGATGCCACTCGGTCCGGCCAAGCTAATGCATGAGCAATAGGAATGCGCATATCTGGTGCGCCAAGTTGAGCCAAAAAGGAGCCATCTACGTACTCAACGAGGCTGTGGATAATGCTTTGTGGATGCACTAAAACCTCAACCTGACTGGCGGGCAATCCAAACAAAGCAGTGGCTTCGATTAGCTCTAGCCCCTTGTTCATCATGGTTGCAGAATCGACGGATATCTTCCGACCCATGCTCCAGTTTGGATGGGCACACGCTTGGTCTGGCGTTATTTGACTGAGTTCGGCCCACGCTTTACCCAAAAATGGACCGCCCGACGCAGTGAGGTGAATTCGCGCCACATCACGATTAGATTGATCATGAGGAAGGCACTGGAAAATCGCATTATGCTCGCTGTCAATTGGCAAAATTGTTGCGCCTGATTGAGCCGCAGTGTGCGTAAACAGATTGCCAGTCATCACCAAAGGCTCTTTGTTGGCAATTAAGACTTTTTTACCATGCTCTACTGCCTTAAGCGCGGAGGGCAATCCGGCCGCGCCCACAATCGCCGCCATAACGCAATCCACGCTATCCAGAGCAACCACCTCAGAGAGAGAGTCACTGCCCACCAAAATAGTGGTGATCCGATTGTCGACGAACTCTTGTTGCAAGAGTTGCGCGCTGTCTTTATCGCAAACAACCGCGAAACTGGGCCGGAACTCTTTGATCTGCTCGCGTAAGGCGGCTATCTGTGTGTTGGCAGTCAGAACCTCAACCGTATACCGCTCTGGGTGCAGCCGTACAACGTCTAAAGTGCTACACCCTACCGATCCAGTTGAGCCTAAAACGGCTAATCGTTCTGGGCTTTTTACATCGCTTTGATCGTTTGCTTGAGACATGTTTATTCAAAAACGTCAGGTCTACTTACTTAGGTTGAAGACTGCTAAGGGAGACGCCATACGACTCTGTATTAAAATCGATTATCTCCAAAAGCCCAGCAAGATCAGCCCCGCCGCGAAAAAAGGTGCTGCCGCTAACATGCTATCGATGCGATCGAGAATGCCGCCATGACCTGGCAGAATATTACTGCTGTCCTTCAAGCCCACGTGGCGTTTAAGCTTGCTCTCAAATAAGTCACCTGCGACCGA
>CAZOIG010000190.1:0-2402 GCA_964579235.1 uncultured Gammaproteobacteria bacterium | reverse complement strand
TTCAATCTACCCGCGCGACTAAAAGCCGGGTTCGCACAAGAAGAACTAGACGATATCCAGGCGCGCTATTCTCAGCCCACTCGATAGACAATAAAAAAATACGTCGACTCACGTACTAATCAGCCAAGGCGAACCTCACTATGATCAATGCACGACTGACTTTTAGCACTAAAAAAGAACCGCTCGGAAGCCCTCTTAGAAAGACTGTGATCGCGGCTTTGGCAAGCTTACTAATCATGAGTTTCGGCACAACCTTGGCCGCTGGTGAAGGAAATTCAGCGTCTCTGTTTCAGCCTCTTACTCAAACAGAAGCCGATCAAATCGCAAATGGCATCTACTCAGCCACAGGCTTTGGCAATACTTTTTTAGTGGTAACAGAGGAAGGCAATGTGGTGATCGATACATCAATTAAAGACTATGCGGCCTATCACAAAAACCTACTGGACAAGGTCGATGCGCGCGAACCGAGCTATGTGATTATTACCCACGCGCATGCCGATCACATTGGCGGTTTAAACCTTTGGACCGGCGAACAAACTAAAGTGGTTATGCAGGAAGACACCGTTGAGTTCCAAAACTATCAACAACGTCTCAAATACTTTTTTGCGCGGCGCAATGCGGCACAATTTTTACGTGACGCGAGTGGGCTAGACCGCATAGATTTACACACCCAAAACTATGCCGCAGAGATCGCCGCAAACGAACTGTTTGCGGACTCTTACGATTTTTCGCTGGGCGATCTGACTTTCAAGGTAATCTCGACACCCAGCGAAACCCATGATGCACTGTCGGTTTGGATCCCAGAGCGTAAAGCTGTGTTCACAGGAGATTTGTTTTATCGTGCCTTCCCAAACCTATACACCCTCAGAGGCACTAAACCACGTTGGGCGCTCGACTACGTTGAATCAATCAACAAAGTTCTGGCTCTACAAGCTGAGATTCTGATTCCAAGCCATGGGGAACCAATCTATGGAGCTGGTGCGATTAAGACCGCATTAGAACAATACCGTGATCTGATTCTATACGTACATGACGCCGTGGTGTATGGCATGAATCAGGGCAAAAGCGTAGAACAACTGCTTGATGAAATCTCAGTACCCGAAGAACTCTATATTCCAGAAATCTATGGCCGCTTAGACTGGTCGATTCGGGGCATTTACTCAGGTTACGCAGGCTGGTTTGACGGCAATCCCTCCAGCGCTATTGGCGTAAGCAGCAGTGAAGCGTACGCCGCCTTAGTGGAATTAGCCGGCGGCGCTGATGTGGTTAGCAAAAAGGGACTGGACTTGTTAGAGCAAGGCGAACAGGAACAAGCACTCGCTATCGCTGACATTGTATTGAGCGTAGAACCGAAAAACGCCGCTGCGTTATCAATCAGGGCCACGGTATTCAAGTCCGCCGCAAAAGACATTAAAAATCCAATTGCGGTCGGCTGGTTACGCTACGGTATTCAGCAAGCCACTCAAGGTTCGCAAGAACCTAAGTAATGCCTAGCTGCTGCGCTACTCTAAGTAGCGTTTTTTAGACGGTATTCAGCGGATCGAGCGTGCGCGGTGAGCGATTCACCGCGAGCTAAAACACTTGCTCGCTGGCCAATAGCCTGCGCACCTTGTTGGGACACCTTGATCATACTGGTGCGCTTTTGAAAATCGTACACGCCCAAAGGAGAACTAAATCGTGCGGTTCCAGAGGTGGGTAACACGTGATTTGGACCGGCACAGTAGTCACCCAGAGATTCGGCGCTATTCGAACCGATAAAGATGGCGCCAGCGTTGCTGATTTGTTCTGCAAGCTGATCCGCATTATGAGTAAATATTTCTAAGTGCTCAGCCGCAATTCGGTCAGCGATTTGGACGATTTGCGCATCGCTCTCAACCACAATAGTCGCTCCGTGAGCCTCAAGCGCTTTGGCAATAATGTCTTTGCGCTCCATTTCAGGCAGCAATTTTTCGACCGACTCACGTACCGAACGGGCGACCGATTCAGAGCGCGTCAGTAAAATTGCTTGCGCCTGCTCGTCGTGCTCGGCCTGCGCAAATAAGTCCATGGCCACCCAATCGGGATCAACCGAATCGTCGGCAATCACCAACACTTCAGAGGGGCCCGCCAACATATCAATACCAACGTGGCCAAATACTAATTGTTTAGCGGTGGCGACGTAAATATTGCCAGGGCCAGTGATTTTGTCGACGCCTGGAATCGTATCTGTACCGTAGGCCAAAGCGGCGACCGCTTGCGCACCACCGACTCGAAACACACGATCCACACCCGCAATTTTGGCGGCTGCCAAGACCATGTCGTTGTATTCGCCTTGTGGGGTGGGCGACACCATAATAAGCTCAGACACGCCCGCCACTTTGGCAGGAATCGCGTTCATAATGACTGATGAGGGATAGGTCGCT
>CAZOIG010000189.1:0-2134 GCA_964579235.1 uncultured Gammaproteobacteria bacterium | reverse complement strand
AGGATTTAACCGCTTTCGGAAACTGACGCTGTGCGAGCGCGACGCGCGCAAGCAAGTAATGACCATCAGAATAAAATGGCGCCGCTGCGATCAGGTTGCGGGCTATCGCGTTGACGCGCGCAATATCATTGCGCGCGAGTGCCTCGCGCGCTTGCTGGCTTAGTTGAGCTCGATCGCCACTCACGCTTTAAATGAGTCGAGGTCTATCCCAGCTTCTGATAGTTTCCTCTCAAGCGGCGCTAACTGCTCGCTATATCGTTCCCACTTACCCACCGAGCCCTGATGAACTTTTGAGCGAACCTGGACTGAACTAGCGGTAGCGCTTGGTGCTTTATTTTTTTCAAAAGCAAGACAGGCTTCATCAAATGGCAAATTTAGGGCATCAAGAAGCTTTCTGGTTTGCGCTTCTTGGTCAGACACTAGCTGCTCATAGCTGACTTCCACGAAGCGATCCCCGAGCACGCTCTTCCAATGATGACGCATCCGATTATAGGCAACGTAATAATCGCCTAAATCATCAATCGAATAAGAAAAATGATACGCCCAAGTAAACACTTGCTTGTACATCGAAAAGCACGCATCTAGGGGGTGCCGAACTAGGTGCACAATTCGGGCTTGTGGCCACGCCGCGGCAATAACACCAGTAAATAGAAAATTAAACGGCAGCTTCTCGATAAAGAAACCCTCGTCGCCTAAACGGTATTCAATTCTTTGCATGTAACCTTGCGCGATCTCACTTGGGTCTTTTTCAGCCACAGCACGCATTACATCAGCGTTTATGCTTATCCCACTCGACATGCCAGCGGCTTTTCTGATTGCTGTTTGCAAAAAAGTAGTTTCACCCACGCTCGACACATCATGATGGCTGGACAATATTCGTTCAACCAGTGTTGTTCCTGTACGCGGTAAACCTAGTACAAAAATTGGAGCAGGTCGACCAGTGGACTCCGCCGCGTCGCGTTGAGCGTTTTGACTTAGATTTTCCCTTAAGTAATCCGCATCGTAAGTTTCGATGACCGCATCAATAAGCTCAACATCTTGCTCGACCCTGTAGCCGGTTTGAGCCCTAACGCCATCGCATGCTTGTTTATAAAATTTGAAACTGTCGTCCCACTCCCCAAGGTCTTCGTACTCTTTACCCAGGGCAAACAGAATAGGAATATCACGTTTGGTATCCGTCGATCCTTTAATGACCTCGACCATCTGCTCAATATGGCCCGTATCTTGTGCAGTTTTTAGTCGGGACAGCTGATAATGATTCTTACGGTGATCTGGATTTAGGGCGATCAATTCCTTGTAGAGCTTTTCACCTAACTCTATGTCACCAAGAAATATGGCACAGGTCGCGAGATTAGCCTTAAAAATTTGAGCTTCGGGCTGCAATTCGCAGGCTCGCTTAAAGAGCGGCAAAGCTCGCTCTGCTAAACCAATTTCGGTGTAAATCGTTCCCGCCAAGTCTGAAAACCTTGGGCTATCGTTAAGCCTTGGTACATACTTTTCCAGCAGATCAGCGGCCAAACCATTTTGGCGACTGATGGAGTACATGTTAGCTAATTCAACGGCAATGTCGTAGCGCGACTCATCTATTCGTAGCGCTTCACTGAAAGACTCTATCGCTTCAGGGACCTGATTCCTTACTCGCGCGGCAACGCCCGAATAATAATGAGTTTGAGCGTTGTCGGGAAAATTTTGTTGAAGCACTCCCTTAATTTGCTCTACATCTTGCCAATTCTGCTGAACGAGCGCGTGCTGTCCCGCATTCAACAATTGATTTAATTCAGTGCTCATAGGTTCAATGCTCTTTCTTTTAAGACTGTGTTTTTAGGGCTGTGGCTTAAAGCTGTAAAACCTTTTCCGCGCGTGAAGGGCGGCTAACACCCAGCTGTATCATGAGCCATCTAGGGTTTGTCGGGCCGTTACAATACACTGGTCGCATACAAAATAACCCAGCCACCTTACGATGACTGGGCTTTTCAAGCATTAAAGCCGCTACTTAGTCTAGCCCATCGTTAATGGGCGTATTCTAATGCTTGCTTACTCATCCAACAACGCTTCGATGCGATCCATTACATTTTCCATACGGCGCACCAAGGCTTGGTAAGGCTCTGGCGTGGCCATATCAAGGCCAGCGTCT
>CAZOIG010000188.1:0-2033 GCA_964579235.1 uncultured Gammaproteobacteria bacterium | reverse complement strand
TATGGATGGTTGATCGAAGTAGATCACGGCGATGGCTATTCGACTCTTTACAGTCACAACCGCGCCAACTTGGTTGCGGTGGGCGAGACCGTGTCGAAAGGTCAACCAATCGCAGAGGTTGGCTCTACTGGGCGCTCAACTGGGCCCCATGTGCATTTTGAAGTAAAACAGGATGGTCGCAATATCAACCCAGTGCGTTACTTGTACGGCAAAGGGTAGCAGTAGTGCAGCGCACACACCCATCACCTGTTTGCGAGCAAGCCATTTAGCTTGCTCAAATTGATTATAAAAACCAAGCTCTTGAGCTTGGTTTTTACGTTTAAGACCCTATAATCTAGCCATTCCTCATAGCGCTTTCAGCCTATCTTAGAGAGCGCCGCGCACACTAAAAACAAGGTACTCCAAGTGCTCAAGAAAATATTCGGAAGTCGTAACGACCGGCTCATTAAAGCTCTCAATAAGAAAGTTAAGTTGATCTCTGATCTGGAGCCAAACTTTCAGGCTCTCTCTGATAGTGAGCTAAGTGGCAAGACAGCGGAATTCAGACAGCGTTTAGAGCAAGGTGAGACCCTCGATGCCTTGTTGCCAGAAGCCTTTGCTGCGGTCCGCGAAGCCTCGGTGCGAGCGCTCGGTATGCGCCACTTCGACGTACAGTTGATCGGCGGGATGGTCTTGCATCAAGGCAAGATCGCGGAGATGCGCACGGGTGAAGGTAAAACGCTAATGAGTACCCTAGCAGCTTACCTCAATGCTTTAGCTGGTACGGTCCATGTGGTTACCGTTAACGATTACCTCGCGGCGCGTGATGCTCAATGGATGGGCAAGTTATACAACTTCATGGGATTGACGGTAGGTACGATCGCATCGGGTCAAGATCATGCGACAAAGCAGGCGGCATACGCTTGCGACATCGTGTACGGCACCAATAACGAATTTGGCTTCGACTATTTGCGCGACAACATGGCATTTACCACCAATCAAAAAGCGCAGAGCGATTTAAACTTCGCGATCGTGGATGAGGTGGATTCAATTTTGATTGATGAGGCGCGAACGCCTTTGATCATTTCAGGCCCGGCTGACACCGCTGCCGATGTGTACAGCAAGATGGACGTCATTGTTCCGCAGTTGATCAAGCAAGAGGAAGAAGACGGCGATGGTGACTACACTGTTGATGAGAAGTCTAAGCAGGCCTACCTCACTGAACAGGGTCATGAAAAAGCCGAGCAGCTTATGGTGCAAATCGGCTTATTACCGGCGGATGCGAGCTTATACGACGTGGGTAGTATTGCCTTATTGCATCACTTATACGCATCGATTCGTGCGCACACTTTGTTCCAACGTGATGTTGACTATGTAGTGCAAGACGGTCAAATCGTAATCGTTGATGAATTTACTGGGCGCATGATGCCCGGACGCCGTTGGTCTGATGGCTTGCATCAGGCTATCGAAGCGAAGGAAAAAGTATCGATTCAACGAGAGAATCAAACTTTGGCTTCGATTACATTCCAAAATTATTTCCGGTTGTACGACACCTTGTCTGGCATGACCGGTACGGCCGATACGGAAGCCGTTGAATTTCAGGAAATCTACAGTCTTGAAGTAGTGGTGATCCCGACTCATCGCGACATGATTCGTGTGGATCAATCGGACGTTATTTTCAGGACCATGCCTGAGAAGTTTGCAGCGATTATCGAGGATGTTCAGGAGCGGCATGCAGAAGGTCAGCCGGTCTTACTCGGCACTGCGTCGATTGAAGTGTCTGAGCTATTGTCCAAAGAGCTGAAAAAGCACAAGATCCCACACGATTTGTTGAACGCCAAACAACATGAGCGCGAAGCTTCAGTTATCGCAAAAGCCGGTCGTCCTGGTGCCGTAACGATTGCCACGAATATGGCAGGTCGAGGTACAGATATCGTGCTTGGTGGCAATTTAGAAATGCGTTTAGACGAAGCGAAAAGCGATCAGCAGAAGGCCGAGATTAAAGCGCAATGGGAAAAAGATCACGAAGCCGTGCTCGAATCAGGTGGCTTGTA
>CAZOIG010000187.1:0-8489 GCA_964579235.1 uncultured Gammaproteobacteria bacterium | reverse complement strand
TCGCGCATGATCTCTTCGGAACCGCCACCGATCGCGAAAACCTTCACTTCGCGATAAATTCGCTCTACCCTATTGCCCCGCATATAGCTCACACCGCCAAGGATTTGCATGGCTTCGCGGGCGCAGAATTCCATAGTCTGGCTACTTTGAACTTTGAGTAGAGCAATAGCGCTGGCGTCTTCATGCCCCATATTAATCTGCTGCGACACAACTTGAAGATAAGCGTGTGTCGCGTTAATTCGCTGTACCATCTCGGCTATCTTGTGGCGAATAACTTGATGATCGGCGAGGCGCTGACCAAACGTCTTACGCTCACGCGCCCAAGCGACCGCTTCTTCAAGACAAACTCGCGCGAAGGCATCCATGCTGGCCGCCATCGCCATGCGTTCACTGTTGAAGTTATGCATGATCACGCGAAAGCCTTGATTCTCTTTACCCAGCAAATTGTCAACCGGAACACGCACATCATCGAAATAGATGGTTGCAGTATCAGAACACCACCAACCCTGTTTACGATCCAAACTAGTGCGTGAAACGCCGGGGGCGTCTGCCGGAATTAGAAGCATGGATACGCCAGCAGCCCCGTCACCGCCAGTTCTTACCGCGGTTGAAAACCAATCTGCTCGCATACCACCCGTAATATAGGTTTTGGAGCCATTGACGATGTAATAATCACCTTCACGTCGAGCGGTGGTTTTAAGTTGCGCAACGTCGGAGCCTCCGCCAGGTTCAGTAATGCCTAAAGAGATTCGTTTTTGGCCGGCCAATACTTGCGGAGCGACTTCTTGCTGAAGTGCCTCGTTCGCGAAGTTGACGACAGGAGGCAAGCCAATATTGTGCACCATCAAGGTGGCGCCTACCCCGCCCACTCCGCAACGAGCGAGCTCTTCACCCACGATGTTCTTGTGCCAAAGATCTATGCCTTCATTCACTCCACCGTATTTTTCGTCATACCCTAAACCAAGAATACCTACCTCAGCGGCCTTGACCCAAAGCGCATCGGGAATTTCGCCGGCCTCATCCCAATCGTCGGCATAGGGCATGACCTCTTTGTCAAAGAAGCGCCGCACACTATTTCGCCACTCAATGTGTTCTTCGGTGAGATAGGGGTTGGGGAGTCGGGCGCTATCAAAATCGATGGTCATGTGCACTCTTAAAGTTGGTTAGTTTTTGATCTTTACTGAAATCGGAACGTCAGCTCAATTCATCTGTCCAGCCTTACAGTTTACTTCAGCTGTGCGGATGAGCAAGTCACCTCTGCGACAGCTTCTGCGAACTATCTGTTTTAGTTGCCGAGCATCATTGTGTATTACGAGCCTGTTATGGACTGATGTCCCCAACACTTTCATCCATTAAGTGGCAAACTATGTGATTAAACATGAGGCAGTGAAATTAGCATCGCGTATAGCTACTGTGCATAATGTTGCGCTCCGCCATTAGAAACTAGGGCCATATGTGCCAACGAAATCAATAACTTGCCCATTGATACATCGATACAGAAGAACCTAATTATGAACGATCTCAGCTTTAAAACCGTTAACACCATCATTCTAGGTGCCGGCAAAATTGGCGAACTCGGCATGCTCGCGAAACAACATGGTATACAACGCCCTTTCGTGGTGACCGACCCCGGACTAGTCTCGGCAGGTCTATTGGACCCATGTATAAAGAGTTTAACGTCTAACGGACTCAAGCCAGAAATCTATAGCGACGTGGTCGCAGACCCACCCGAAGATGTGGTTCTGGGTGCGGCTCAAATCGCTCGTGACGCAGGCTGCGATGGGGTGATTGGATACGGCGGCGGTAGCTCCATGGACGTAGCCAAACTGATCGCGGTGTTAATGCAAGATGAGCAAGAGCTGAGCGAGATGTATGGTGTTGACATGATTAGGAGCAGTCGCGCGCCACTCATTCAGGTACCTACTACCGCAGGCACGGGCAGTGAGGTCACCTCGGTAGCGATTGTCACCACCGGAGAGTTTACCAAAGCCGGAGTAGTGAGCCCGGTACTGTTTGCCGATGCGGTGATACTCGACCCTGAGCTTACCGAAGGCCTTCCCGCGCATGTCACAGCCGCGACCGGCATTGATGCTATGGTACACGCGATTGAGGCGTTCACAAGTAAACGCTTGAAAAATCCGCTATCGGATATGTGCGCCTTAAAAGCATTGACCTTGATGTCGCGATCAATCCGCACAGCAGTTCAGGATGGAGGTAATCTTAATGCGCGAAGCGATATGCTTTTAGGGGCGATGCTCGCAGGCCAAGCTTTTGCCAACGCACCGGTTGGCGCAGTACACGCGCTCGCCTACCCTTTGGGCGGCATTTACCACATTCCGCATGGTTTAAGTAATTCGCTAGTTCTCCCGCATGTATTGCGTTTCAATAGCCCGGATGCGAAACACCTGTACAAAGAATTAGCCGAGGTGATCTTGCATGATCAACCTCGCTCCGAAGACCCTGCTGAAGTCACTGAACAGCTGGCAGACTACTTCCTAGACCTTGCGAGAGAGCTCGGATTGCCGACCACTTTACGGGAAATGAATATTGAGGAATCAGCGCTGGCACAGCTAGCGGAGGAGTCAATGTTGCAAGAACGGTTATTGATGAACAATCCTCGCGCTCTCAATGTAGATCAAGCCAAAGCCATCTACACAGCGGCTTTTTGAGAACGCTCAAGCTATTGCCCCTAAACTCAGGCGCCGTGTAACAACCGAGAATTCACGTGACACACTCTAATCAAAGTTCAACTCGCGAAAACCCATCTGAGCATCGCAATGGCTTGGGTGATTTCCTCTATTTTCATACAATCGAAACCCGCTGGAACGACAACGATGTGTATGGCCATGTTAATAACGTGGTCTATTACAGCTATTTTGATACAGTCGCAAACCACTTCCTGATTACTCAAGCTGGCTTGGATATCCACACAGCAGAAGGTGTCGGGTTTGTCGTGGCATCATCCTGTGAGTATCACTCACCGATTGAGTACCCCGATACAGTTAAGGTAGGGCTACGCGTCAACAAATTGGGCTCAAAATCTGTAGAATACGGTCTCGGGATTTTTCGTAATGACGAAACCACGGCGAGCGCCATAGGGCGATTCACTCATGTGTTCGTGAACCGTGAATCGGGCAAGTCAGTTCCTATACCCCAATCAATTAGAGACAGTCTCACAAGTCTTGTTAGAAAGGAAAATTAAGTACCAAAGAAAAAAGTACGGCAGAGCAAAGTAACACTGCGTGCTCAATACAGTCTAAGCGTGCATCTGAGCAGAGCGCGCAGTAAAACAATATCAACACCATAATTAAGGAGTCACTATGAAGATCATGAAACCCAGCGAGCTAATGGCTGAAGTCGGAAATGAAATTGGCGTATCGCCGTGGTTTGAGGTAACTCAAGACAATGTAAACCTCTTCGCTGACGTTACGCTGGATCATCAATTCATTCATATTGACGAAGAAAAAGCCGCGCAGACGCCATTTGGCGGCACCATCGCCCACGGCTTTCTAACGCTTTCTATGCTTTCTCATTTCGCCGAAAGCGGTATGTCTGTTGGTCTTGAAGGCACTAAAATGGGCGTTAACTACGGCTTCGATAAAGTTCGTTTTATTCAGCCTGTGCGAGTTGGCTCAAAAATTCGTGGGCGCAGCACGCTGGTGTCGATGGAAGAAAAGAACCCAGGTCAGTTCCTTATGAAGGCGTCGATCACCGTAGAGATTGATGGTATCGACAAACCCGCATTAATGGCGGAATGGCTCACCATGGCTATGGTTTAGCCAAACGATAGAACTCACTAAGAGTGATCGCTTTTTCTTTACAAAAATTTGCTCAGACTTGAGCTTACGTAATCAAACAATTTAAATACTGAACCATTCAGGAGTAATAATGAGTATTCGATATGACGGCCAAGTGGCCATCGTGACAGGCGCAGGCAACGGACTGGGCAAAAGCCACGCATTGGCACTCGCAGCGCGCGGCGCAAAAGTAGTAGTTAACGATCTAGGCGGTGCGGTAGACGGCACTGGCGGATCAGTCACAGCCGCGCAACAAGTGGTTGAAGAAATTGAAGCCAACGGCGGCGAAGCGATTGCGAATGGCGCTAACGTTACCAATTTCGCTGAAGTAGAAGCGATGGTGAAAGAAGCCGTCGATAAATGGGGGCGAGTCGACATTCTTGTGAATAACGCCGGCATCTTGCGCGACAAGTCTTTCACAAAAGTCAGCATGGACGATTTCAAGCTGGTCGTTGATGTGCACCTTATGGGATCGGTCAACTGCACCAAAGCAGTTTGGCCAATCATGCAAGAGCAAAACTACGGTCGCGTAGTGATGACAACTTCCTCAAGCGGTATGTACGGCAACTTTGGTCAAACCAACTACGGTGCCGCTAAAATGGCCGTCGTCGGCTTTATGAACACGCTGGTAATCGAAGGCAAGAAGCACAATATTCACGTTAATGCTCTATCGCCAACTGCGGGTACTCGCATGCTTGAAGGATTGATTCCAGAAGACGTGTTATCGCTCATGTCGGTTGAATCCGTGACGGCTGGCTTGCTGACCTTGTGCGACAACGACGCGCCAAATCGTACTATCTTGTGCGCGGGCGCAGGCGGTTACGCAACAACACAAATTTTCGAAACAGACGGTATCTACTTAGCGCCTGAAGACCAAACGCCTGAAAACGTTCGTGCGCAAATGGATCAAATCAAAGACCGCAGCGGTGAAAAGCAAATTACCGCAGGCTTTGAGCAAACCAATAAGTTCGTAGCCAAAGCCATGCAACACTTCGGTATTGAAATGCCGAAAACGTAAACGCAGTTAGATCGCATGGCAAGAATAAAAAACGCCTCCATGTGGGGCGTTTTTTTGTATCTAACCAAACGAGCTAAAGTGCAGAGCTCGTTTTCAGAATTAGAAGTAACTAACCACGCTGCTTCACATCACCAATCGCTTTCTGCCCTGCAGGTCGGCTCATAATTCGTTTAAAGTACTCATCGACCCTTTCAGAAAACCCTATTCGCAATCCTGTTTTCGCGAAAAACAAGGTATAGCCCAAAGATATGTCGGCGGCACTAAAGCCGCGTTCTAGCAGGTAATCTTTGCCTTCGAGCTGGACTTCCAGCATCTCCAAAGCCTTAGTGATTTGGTATCGGCAGTACTGATCGTAGCCTTCACTGACTCGGTAGGGGTCCATATCAAAAGAGTGCCCAAAACTCACCGCGATGTAATTTGCCATGCCACCCTCAGCCATGTGCAGCCATTGTAAAAACGTGGCGTACTCTGGATCGCTGGGCGAGACATCGAGTTCACTGGGGCCAAACCGACCAAGCAGATAGGTCATGATCGCGGTTGATTCAATGATTAACTGCTTCCCATCGTATAACGCGGGCACTTTGCCCATTGGATTGATTTCACGAAACTCATCGGAAGCAAAATACTTGCCATTGTACTTAATACTTTCGAGCTTGTAGGCGATGCCCATTTCCTCGAGCAGCCACACGATGCGTAACGATCGCGTACCCGGAGAATGAAATAGGGTTAACTCGGCAGATGAGGTGCTCGGATTGGTCTCGCTCATAATTAATTCTCGTATATAGGTAAGATTGTTCTAAATATGACGGATTAAAAAAGGCAGCCAAACGGCTGCCCTTTTTTGCCCCTTAAAGAGGCATCGAGTATAGGCTGCTTCACGCTAAAAAGAGTGAAACAGTCTAAGCCTCTAACATTGCTGGTTTAGGCTACTTCAAACAAACCCGCTGCACCCATACCGCCGCCAACGCACATGCTGATCACAACATACTTCACACCGCGACGTTTGCCTTCGATTAATGCGTGGCCTACAACGCGTGAACCAGTCATACCATATGGGTGACCAATGGAAATACTACCGCCATTCACATTGTAGATTTCAGGGTCGATACCTAATTGGTCACGGCAGTACATAACTTGGCAGGCAAAGGCTTCATTGAGCTCCCATAAGCCAATGTCGTTAATGCTTAGGCCGTTGGCTTTTAGTAGCTTTGGAATGGCGTAGATTGGACCAATGCCCATTTCCTCTGGCTCACAACCGGCTACCGCCATTCCCCGGTAGATGCCTAGGGGTTCAATATTGCGTTTTTCCGCCAACGCCGAATCCATGACCACACACGCTGAAGCGCCGTCTGACAATTGGCTCGCGTTACCCGCAGTGACGCAGCCGCCCTCAATTACTGGCGCAAGATTTTGTAGATCTTCAAGCTTGGTTTGCGGACGATTGCCTTCGTCTTTGCTCAGGGTCACGTCTTCAAAAGTAACCTCTTTAGTCTCTTTATTGAACACGCCTTTGGTCGTGGACATAGGCACGATTTCGTCATCGAATTTGCCCGCCTCTTGCGCAGCAGCGGTTCTTTGCTGGGAAGCAAACGCATACTCGTCTTGTGAGTCACGCGAGATATCGTATTTCTTTGCAACAAACTCAGCCGTTTGCAACATCGGCATGTAGGCGTGTTGCGACTTAGCAATCACGTTTTTATCAAGAGCTTGAGAGCTCCATTCAAAATATTTTTGTTGGATTTCAGAGATATTATCTTGACCACCGCCAACCACAACACTCATACCATCAACCATGATTTGTTTGGCTGCAGTTGAGATCGCCATTAAACCCGACGAGCATTGGCGGTCAATAGTTTGACCAGCCACTGTTTCTGGTAGGCCAGCAGCCAACAAACCTGTGCGCCCAATATTACCCGCTGCACTGCCCGCGTTAAGTACCGACCCCATGATGACATCATCAATCTCAGCTGGGTCAACCCCAGCTTTGCTTACTGCGTGTTGGATCGCGTGCGCCGCGAGGGTGGGTGACTTGGTGTTGTTAAACGCGCCTTTAAAAGCACGACCAATCGGGGTTCTCGCGGTGGATACAATAACTGCGTCTTTCATAATTTTCTCCTAGGAATGAGTGCCAAATCTACTCTCTAACTTTTTCAAGAGTAGATACATTGGTCTTTGGTAAATCGTTTATTGGTTTTTGTAAGAATATGCGACTCTAGGTCGACTTAAACGCCGACGAAATGTTCGGCCGAAAGTTGATGACAAGTGTCGTCCAAGCTCGCAACAATATCTAGGTCAGCTCGGATACGTGGTAGTTCATAATTGAAGAAATACTGGTTTGCAGCCAGCTTACCCTCATAAAACGCTTTATCTGACGCATCACCCTTGGCTAGACCTTTACTGGCCGCTACTGCCTGTTTGAGCCACATCCACGCAACCACAATATGGCCTACCGCGTTCAAGAACAAGGTAGCGTTAGCAAGCGCCAACTCATGGTCTTTGGCTTGGCTTACCGCACCGAGTGTCGCTTCAACTTGCTGCATAGCGTCAATCAGTTTATCGCCGTACTGTTTCAGCGAAGCAAACTCGCTGGCGCTCGCAATAGTGGCTTGAATCTCTTCAGCCAAAATTTTCACTGCGCCACCACCCGCTATACGCACCTTACGACCAAGAATATCGATGCCGTGAATCGCCCAAGTTCCTTCATGGATGTGATTCAAGCGATTGTCGCGATAAAAACGTTCAACTGGATACTCTCGTGTATAGCCATATCCGCCTAATACTTGAATCGCGAGCTTGTTGGCTTCAAGGCAGTACTCAGACGGCCAAGACTTACAGATCGGCGTTAGCAACTCTAATAGTAGATTCAGGCGGTCCTGCTCTTCTTTCGAATCGCTGAGTTTAATTTCATCAATCAGCTGCGCGCAGTAGTTGATCAACGTATAAGCACCTTCCACCGAAGCCTTTTGCGCCATCAGCATACGTTTTACGTCGGCGTGCTCGCTGATCATTATTTGCGGTGACTCAGGGTCTTTGTTACCAAGAGGTCTGCCCTGTGGACGTTGTCGCGCGTATTCAAGCGAGTAGAGATAGCCTGCTAACGCGCTTTGCACCGCGCCCATGCCAACCCCGATGCGAGCCTCATTCATCATCAAGAACATATTGGCGAGGCCTTGGTTTTCACCGCCAACTAGATAGCCCACCGTGTCGCCGCCCTCACCGAAATTGAGTAAGCAATTGGTAGTGCCACGATGCCCCATCTTATGGTTCAAACCAGCCAAGGCAATGTTATTGCTTTCGGTGACTTCACCTTGCTCGTTAACGCGCATTTTCGGTACCAAGAACAAAGAGATACCTTTAACACCAGCGGGTGCTCCCGGTATTTTCGCTAGCACCATGTGTACAATATTCTCGGTCAAATCTTGATCACCGCCCGATATCCACATTTTGGTACCAGAGATTCGGTAAGTTCCGTCATCTGCTCGCTCTGCTTTAGTACGAATATCCGCCAGCGACGAGCCTGCGTGTGGCTCCGATAGACACATGGTTCCGCACCAAGTGCCATCAACCATCTTCGGTAGGTACTTGTCTTTGAGTTCTTGCGAGCCCGTTTCGTAGAGCATGTTGGCCGCGCCTTGGGTCAAAAAGGAATAACTCGCAATACCTGGGTTAGCACA
>CAZOIG010000186.1:0-1741 GCA_964579235.1 uncultured Gammaproteobacteria bacterium | reverse complement strand
AAACCCTCAACTACGTTTTTGCTTGAGAGGTTGGCGCCCAAAGCATTGGGCGCATTACTCGCCTTTTACGAGCACCGTACATTTTGTTTTGGAGTGCTTGTAAATGTTAATTCATTCGACCAAATGGGCGTAGAACTGGGTAAGCGACTCGCTAATGACGTTTCTACTCACATGCCAAAACCGCAGTCTGGCTTTGATTCGCTTGACCCATCTACTCAGGCCTTGATCAACAAGATCAACAAGGTCTCAAATCAATAATCCGGCGTTAGATTCGTAGTTGGCTTAGTACAGCTCTAGAGTCTGGTACAGTAAATTATTGAACCTTAAAGTGAATCTTGGTGAAGCGTGGTTCACTCACAACTGGGCGACCTGACGCAATATCCATTGCGGGTAAGAATTCCCAGTCCTCAACGGCTTTAACTGCTGCCGCGTCAAAGGTGTTTTTGGGCTGGCTATTGGTAACCACGACATTGCTGGTACGGCCTTCCTGGTCAATTTGAAAGCTCACCTCTACCCAACCCTCAATGCCTCGTTCCAGCGCCCTACTTGGATAGCGCGCAAGCGCACGTTTTACCAACTTAGCTGGAGCGATAGCTGGCTTTTCGACTTTAGCAACGTCCGTTGAATCGTTTGTGGCGGGCTTGCTCGCCGTGTCTGCATCCAACACAGCTTGTAGTTTGGAGATGCTTGCCGAGTTTAGATCCAATAAGCCACCGTATTGCACTAAGGCTTTGGCGTCTGCTGCTTGCTGGTTCGTCAACTCTGTCGCTTTGCTTAACACGTCTATCCGTCCAAGCAATTTGTTTTCAAGTTCTTCGAGAAAGTTCTGATAATCAGTTCGTCGAATACTTTTGTCTGAAACGGCTTTAGTTAACAGAGAATACGCGTTTGAGTTTGACGGCGGGATTAGACGCCCGTCGCTTAATGCAGTTTGGATGCGCTCTTTAGTTTCTTTCTCGTTTTTGAGGATTGAATCTAAGGCGCCGTCATCACTTAGTCGGCTCTGCACGCGCTCGTACTGTTGAGTGGCTGCGGCAAATTCGCGCTCGTTGTCTGAGTCACGAACCGATTGGTAGTGGCTGCTGACCAATGAGCGCGCGCGATTCAGGTGTGAATCCAGACTGCGATCAAGCGGAGCTAACTTTTGGAATGTATCTAAATGAGCATAGGCCTCAACGTATTTACCATTGCGAATTAGTTGTGGATACGCGTCTAAAAGGGCCTTAGAAAGCGCCTTACTTCCAGCATACGCTCTGGTATTGAAGCGATCTTGTTTGAGCGCCTCACCAAAGTAGTGTGCCGCATTGTCTTTAGCTGGCGCGATCAGCCTGCCATCGGCTAAAGCGATTTCTCCGAGATCGATGGTTAAATCGATATCGCTTCGATTGCTGTTAACAGCAACAGCATTCTCTGGATCTAATTCATCGTCTAGACCAATCGAGCCTGTGTCTGTTTGGACCACCCCGTTGTCTAAGCTGTTATCCGCGCCGCTGATTGTTGGTTCTTGAGTATTGAAAACAAAATACCAAATTCCCACACAGACCGCGGCCAGGCCAAAACCTAATAGAACGATTGAGCTCTTAGAACTGCTGCCGGAATCGCTCAGCGGCTGTTGTGCTGCTAGCGGTGTCTCCGACTGTTTGCTCATAGTGTAAAAACTAAGAGCTGGATCGAGCGACAGCGCCAGTTGCTTTACGCTAATTGGTTTTTTAAATGCTCGATAAATCAGTGGTTGAATTTG
>CAZOIG010000185.1:0-5807 GCA_964579235.1 uncultured Gammaproteobacteria bacterium | reverse complement strand
GACACAGGCATGACCCTAGTGGAGGGAATGACGTTTACGATCGAGCCTATGATCAACGCTGGTCGCAAGGAAACTCGCCTCTTGTCTGATGACTGGACTGTGGTTACGCGTGATCACTCTTTGTCTGCGCAATGGGAACACACTATATTGGTAACATCAGACGGGTTTGAGATACTAACTACTTCCGAAGACGCTGTATTGCCTAACAAGAACAATGCAACTTAGACCAGCCCGCTCGATTTAGCGGCTCTGGGTTGCTTTACAATACGGTTGCCGTGCATTAGTGGCCACAAGCGTCAGGAATCTGACAGGCCAGTGCTGGCATACGTCGCTTTGAATTTCACTCTACACATCCGGCTAGGCAGCTCCTAGCCATTCTTTCTGGGTCATTATGCATTTTGCGAAAAGTAAAATACTGAACGTCAGCGCATTCAAAGCACGAGTACAAAACTCGTTGCAGGCAAACGGCATACCGACGATAGAACCATTCAAAAGTGCCCTAAAAGCAGCATTAGGACAACTCCAACTCCACCAAAATCAAGGGATATCGGCGGCCGAGCTGATCAATAAATTTACTTGGGCAGTGGATAGACTGGTCATCGAAAGCTGGAAGACCCATACCAAAGCCTTTGATTGCGCTGATGCGCTAGAGCTTCTGGCTGTTGGCGGTTATGGTCGAGGCGAGCTCCACCCCTACTCCGACGTCGACCTGCTCCTCCTGCGCGATGAAAAGACGGATGAAAACGTTGACCAGTGCATTGAGCACTTTTTGCGCTTTCTGTGGGACATTGGCATGGATGTGGGTCACAGCGTACGGACGATCAAAGATTGCTCCAAGGAAGCTCGTGCTGACGTTACCGTAATGACCAACCTCCTCGAGGCGCGCAGCCTGTTTGGTGGCGATCAGCGTTTTAAGCTAGTAGACGAACAAATCCGCAAAGGTCGCATCTGGCCAAGTGACAAATTTTTCAACGCAAAAGTTGAAGAGCAAGAGGGGCGACACACACAGCACCAAGGTTCAGCTTACTCACTTGAACCGAACATCAAAGACAGCCCCGGCGGTTTGCGCGACCTGCAAACCATACTCTGGATCTACAATCGACAATACGGTGTGCGCAGCTTCAAAGACATGAAAGAGCAAGGCCACATCAATGACGACGAGTATCGCCTACTGATCCGCGCTCGCAACATTATGTGGAAATTGCGCACAGGGCTACATTTGCTGTCTGGTCGACATGAGGACCGTCTGATGTTCGATGCTCAACGCTCGTTGGCCCAAGAATTCGGCTATATCGACGACGCCAAGGCGCTCGCTGTAGAGCAACTGATGAAGCGCTACTATCGAACGGCTAAGCAGATTGCTTATCTAAACGAAGTTTTATTGTCGGCGTACAAAGTGAGCAATTCATCGTGGTCGATACTGTCTCGGCAAAAGAAAATTGATGAAGACTTTGTACTGATAGATAAATCTATTTCTCAAAAGGACCCTGAACTATTTGAGAAAAAACCAGTCGCCATGCTGAAGATGTTCGCCTTAATGCAGGAGCAGAAGATCAATGCGATTCATCCTGATACGATTCGATCGATTCGCGCTAACCTAGACAAGGTCGACAACCAATTCAGAAACAATGAAGAAGCCAAAGCCATCTTCATAAATATGTTTAGACATAAGGGTATTGGCCTTACTAATGCGTTGGCGCGGATGAACGCTTACGACTTATTAGGGGCCTACCTACCGCCTTTCGGCGCCATTGTCGGCCAAATGCAACATGATCTTTTCCATGTGTACACGGTTGACGGTCACACCCTTATGGTGATGAGCAACCTAACTCGCTTGCGAAAGTACCCTGACGAATTCCCGGTAGCCAGCGAATTGCTAAACAAGCTCTATAAACCTGAGCGTTTATTAATTGGCGCTCTGTTTCACGATATCGCGAAGGGTCGCGGTGGCGATCATTCAGTCTTAGGCGAATCAGACGCGGTGGAGTTTTGCCTGGCCCACGGCTTGAGTGAATACGACGCAAAATTTGTTGGTTGGCTCGTGCTCCAACATCTAATGATGAGCCATTTTTCCCAACGTCGTGATATTTCTGACCCAGAGGTGATCAAGGAGTTTGCCGCAATCGTTGGCGACTTAGAGCATCTCGAGGCCTTGTACCTGCTAACGCTTGCAGATATCCGAGGTACCAGTCCTAAAGTATGGAACGCCTGGAAGGGTCAGTTGCTTCTGGATCTTTACAACGCCACGCGCAATGAACTCCGAGCTGGCGTAGAGATGCCGGCTGATGAACAGGAACACGTCGACGACCGTAAGAATACGGCGATGCAAAAAATCATCGCGCAGCTGGGCGACAACGAGCAAGTTCGCCAAGATACCGAAAGCTTTTGGTCAACTCTGCACAACGACTACTTTTTACGTACGGAACCCTTTTACTTAGCTTGGCATGTGGTGAGCTTGAGTTCTTGCTCGAGCCTCAACTTACCCTTGGTTTCGATACGCTACAGCGAGCGGATGGAGGCAAATATGTTTTTTGTCGTCGCGCCCGCTTCGCAAAACCTTTTAACTCGGGTAACCCATGCCTTTGACGATACCGAACTAAATATTATTGACGCTCGTTTGCAACTCACGCGCCACGGTCTGGCTCTGTATACGCTCACCGCACACATGCGCGAAGACAAAGATGCTAGAGACCGCGACTATTTGGCGGCGCTTGAGCGCGAGATGCGAACGATTATATTGAACACTGAGAAATCGAAACTGATCTCTCGCAGAAAAGCATCTCGAGCTCTAAAACACTTTCCAATCAAACCGTATATCGAGTTCAGCTACGATCACCCCAAGTTCACCACATTAGAAGTGGAAGCTCAGGATCAACCCGGACTATTGCATAACGTCGCCTTAATCCTACAAGAACATCAAATCGAACTGGTGAATGCACGCATTACAACCTTCGGTGAACGAGCTGAAGATGTGTTCTTTATACGCCGAATTAACCGTAAGCCAATCAAGGGCGACAGCGCGCTACTGGACTCGCTACAGACTCAAATAGCAGAAGCGCTCACCACCTAGTTCTCAAGAGTTCTCAAGTAATTTTAACCACTCAACCATCATCCTTCTGCCACTATGGACGCAATAAAACAAACTATCGAAGACGCCTTTGAGATTCGCTCTACCCTAGCGGGTTCCGGCCCTCACCCAGAAATCGAAGCTGCTGTAGAGCAAGCAATTGAGCTGCTTGACAGTGGCCAAGCACGCATTGCCGAGAAAGTAGATGACCAATGGCACGTCAACCAATGGCTAAAAAAAGCTGTGTTGTTATCTTTCGCCTTGCGCGACAACGCAATTATGCCGAGTGGCGAAACTAACTACTACGACAAAGTCCCACTCAAATACGCGGGCTACACGCAAGAGCGATTCGAACAGGAAGGCGTCCGAGTGGTTCCCCCTGCTACCGTCAGAAAAGGTAGCTTCGTCGCCAAGGGCAGCGTATTAATGCCTTCGTACGTGAATATTGGTGCATACATTGACTCGGGCTCAATGGTCGACACATGGGCAACTGTGGGCTCTTGCGCGCAAATCGGCAAGAACGTTCATCTGTCTGGCGGTGTTGGTATTGGCGGCGTTTTAGAACCATTGCAAGCTGGTCCAGTGATTATTGAGGATGATTGCTTTATTGGCGCCCGCAGTGAGATTGTTGAGGGCGTGGTAGTCGAACAAGGCAGCGTTATTTCGATGGGTGTGTATATCGGTCAAAGCACCAAAATCCTAGACCGTGAAACCGGCGAAGTCAGTTATGGAAGAGTTCCGGCGGGCTCAGTTGTGGTATCGGGTTCAATACCCTCTAAAGACGGCACACACAGCTTGTATTGCGCCGTTATCGTAAAAAAAGTCGACCAAAAGACTCGCAGTAAAACCAGTCTAAACGACTTATTGCGAGACGATTAACAATCTGGCCACTCCCCTGTCCGAGCTGCAACCGTCAGCATGTAACTATTTGTCTAAGGACACCCAATAATGAACAAGGCTCTAGAACTAACGCAAACCCTCATCTCAGCTCGATCTGTGACGCCTGACGATCAAGGCTGTCAAGATATAATGATCGAGCGCCTTGAGGCCATCGGTTTTAGCGTAGAACGTATGCCCTTTAGCGATGAGCTGGGCTCAGTAGACAATTTCTGGGCAAGGCGTGGCGTCGGCAAACCATTAATCGCCTTCGCTGGGCACACTGACGTAGTACCCACTGGTGATGAAAGCTCATGGAGCCAACCTCCATTTGAACCCACTATTGTTGATGGGCAACTTTATGGCCGCGGTGCAGCGGATATGAAGTCTTCTTTGGCTGCATTCATAATCGCCGCCGAACAATTTGTAGAAGCCTACCCCGACCATGCAGGATCAATTGGCTTTTTGATCACCTCAGATGAGGAAGGGCCGGCCACTTGCGGCACTCGCAAAGTAATTGAAACACTTGAGCAACGGCAAGAAAAAATTGACTACTGCGTAGTTGGCGAACCAAGCTCAACTGATCAGTTGGGCGATGTAATAAAAAACGGCCGCCGTGGTTCGATCGGGTGTGAATTAACGATCAACGGCATCCAAGGGCACATCGCTTATCCGCATCTTGCCAAAAATCCAATCCCTGATGCAGCGCGCGTTATCAATGAGCTCAACGCGATTGAGTGGGACCAGGGCAATGAATACTTTCAGCCGACGAGCTTTCAGATCTCCAACGTTAACGCCGGCACCGGTGCAAGCAATGTGATCCCAGCGTATGCGAAGATCGTATTTAACCTACGGTTTTCTACCGAGATCACGTCGGACTCGATCATCGAACGAGTGGAGACAGCGCTCGCCAGCATGGGCGTAGACTATCAAAGCGATTGGCGTGTGTTTGGGCAACCATTTTTAACGCCTCGGGGTCAGCTGGTCAGTGCGTGTGAGCAGGCTGTAAAAGATGTATGTGGCATCACGCCAACATTGTCGACCAGTGGTGGTACCTCAGATGGGCGTTTTATCGCGCCAACCGGCGCGCAAGTTGTTGAGTTAGGCCCGATCAACGCGACCATACACAAGATAGATGAACACGTACCGGTTGAGAGCCCAGAGCTATTGAGCTCAATCTATACCAAGGTTCTGGAAAATATCCTGCTCAAGTAAAGCGACGTGCTTAAACCACGCGCCATAGAGCAGGCGCCCTTCTCCCTGGCTACTCCTGAGTACGCAGACTGTCTTTTTCGAAAACGTGCGTTACGCGCTGATTAGCAAACGCCACGAAGAACTCAGAGTACTCCCAGAGTGAATAGTCAGCATGAGTGCCCCGAGTTGCGCCACGCTTGAGAGGTTCACCAAATCGTTGCAGGATAGCTTCTTGATTCTGCCATCTGAGTTCCTCTTTGAGCGACTGATTCACCTCAACAACGTCACCCTGCCCTAAAGCTGCACCCGAAAGCATCACGCCGGCAAGCGCAAGCGTTGCTAGAGGTAGTTTGATGTATCGTCGTAGTGTTAACCGCATTTGTAAATAATTGTCTTGGCGGACAGGTCGAGAATTAGTTTTATCAAATAGCATGTGAGCAGAAGTCTGGGTTTTGATTAACAGTATTAGGAGCTGCCAAGGCGCAATCAAGGGCTACCCAAGACACAGTTTGCCAACTCACTCTTTGGCTTCGACACCCTTATTGGCCAGTAAAGCTCAAAATATTGAACCCTATTTCTAACCGCAACCCAGTTCGAAGAATGTTCAAGGTAGCAATTTGCTCTACGTTTGTCGACCAACAAATTCGAGCGAGCTTTTCGTCGAGGCAGA
>CAZOIG010000184.1:0-1727 GCA_964579235.1 uncultured Gammaproteobacteria bacterium | reverse complement strand
TCGCAGTTCAGCCCAAAGCGTATCTAAATTTGCGATTGAAAAGAGCACTTGATCTTGGGTAAATTCGCCCGTATTCGCGTGCCTTTGCATAATTCGACCTGATATAGGGGCACGAATCCTATAGACCTTGAGGCTGTCATTCGATTCCACCTCGGCGAGTAAATCTCCTGTTTTGACGCGATCTCCAATGGTCACGGCTACGGATTTAATCAAGCCTTCAAATCGAGCTCGAACATGGCTGATTTGTTCTGGACCGGAGATAAGCGACCCGTAAAGTGGAATTGATTGCTCAAGTGTTTGCGATGCTGCTGCTGAGGTTACAATCCCTAGCTGTTGCGCCATGTCGGCTTCGATACGACTAAAATTTTCCTCAGTTTCTTTGTGCTCCATAGTTGGATGATCACCTGCGGAATACGCAGGCATAGAACCCAGCGCGGCAATGGTAATAAAAAGAATAAGTGTCTGTTTCATGATGTTTGGTCCTCGAGTTGATGGTGTGCACCAATCTCAGAAAAATAGATTATTGGTTCAAAGCCTGGCCTGTTAATTTCTCGATTAGCGCCTGACTGATTAACGCGGTCGACGCGGTGTCGATCAATGACTGCTTGGCTGCCAAAAGCTCTTCTTGAGCGGCGACCAGTTCAACGTATCTATAACGGCCGTTTTCATACGCACGACGGGTCAACTCAAGTGCACTTGTAAGTGCTGGGATGGCGGTGTCCCTAATTTTTCGCACTGCCTCAATGTTTTGATTTCTCAGCGAATAGGCCTGAAACAAATCGCCGCGCAAACGAAGTAATGCGAACTTTCTAGCCGACTGCGCTGAATCGCGCGCTGCTAGCGCTGCATCCAAATCACCTTGATTGCGTTTGCCCGCAAAGAGCGGCACTGAGAAACCAACGACAAACCCCGTATCACCGGATTCCTCAAAGCGTCTTACTCCGACCTGCCAATTCAAATCGCTGCGCCCTTTCGAACGCGCCAAGGCGACCTTCGCCTCTTGCATTCGGGTCTCGCTGGCAAACACTTCCATGGCTGGGGATGTTTTGACGCGATCGTACAGCTGGTCAAAACTTCCAGCTTGTTCATAGTCAAATAAGTCCCCATCTAACCGTTCGAACAAAGCCTCTGCCTCTCCCCAAAACTGGGCTAACATCAGTTTTTGGCGTTCAAGTTGATTCCGCTGTGAATCAAGTCGAATCTCCGCACGAACCAGAGAAGCTCTAGCGCGCATCACCTCGGCCTCAGAAGTAGCGCCCTTTGCCGCCTTGGATTTAACGGTTTTGAGCAGAGACTGAGATAAAGCGAGAGACTCTTCGGCAAGCTCAACGTTGGCTTGCGTTAAGAGCCCCTCGATAAACGATGTCGTCAACGCGCCGAGCACATCCAACGTTGCTGCTTGACGCTGCCAGGTGTACTGATCAAAGCGCGAGTCGGCGAGTGCGAGTCGCGCTTGCCGTTTACCGCCCAACTCAATGACGGATGATAGCGCCACGGTCGTTTCTGCTGAATCGAGTCCTTCGTTCACTCCTGATCCTGCGATATTTTCAACCTCGGCACCGAGCTCCAAGCCTGGACGTAACGAACTGGTTTGTCTTTGAGCCGTTAAGATCACCTCAGTGAATTTAAATTGATACAGCTCGGGGTTGTTCTCGAGAGTGAGCCGCAGTGCTTGATTGAGGTTTAAATTCTCAGATGCCTGCGCCGCACCGCTAAACACAGAGGCA
>CAZOIG010000183.1:0-1584 GCA_964579235.1 uncultured Gammaproteobacteria bacterium | reverse complement strand
TACACGTATTGAGGGTTATCACGATAACCGTTTGACCAGTCTTCCAGATACACATTCACGCGCACGTCTTGCGAGCGGGCATAGTCGACCGTCGCTTTGATCATCTCAATGTGCTCGGCTGGGGACTTGCGCAATTGCTTTAAGCAATGGTTTTCACTGCCTTTGGTGAGCAGGTTGATGACTTCTCCACCCGCTTGTTTGATCCAATCAACGCTGCGGGTGTGGTCTACAAAACCCAGCACCTCAACTTTGTGCAAATGGCCGTTATCTTTTGCCCATTTATTAATGGCGCGAACGGCGTCTTGTTCGCCACTCGATACACCAGCCGAGGCTATCTCGATACGATCGACTTTCAGTCTACCCAGCAAGGCTTGAGCGAGGCTTAGTTTTTCAGCTGGGGCAAAAGACACCCCCTGCGTTTGTTCACCATCACGCAGGGTTGTGTCCATCAACGTGATGGTCATTGTGTTGTACTCTGACAAATAGTCCTAATCGCTAACTATAACGACTTTTGGCTGATTTTACTCCGACTTCCTTAACTCGCCCACAGCCACGGGAACTTCTGTTTGTGGGTCTCTTCGTAAGCCGCAATCTTGTCGGTGTGTTGCAAGGTCAAGCCAATGTCATCGAGGCCTTCAAGCAAGTTGTTTTTACGAAAACCGTCAATCTCAAAACTAATGGTCTTGCCATTGGCTGTAGTAAATGACTGATTTTCTAAATCGACCGTAAACGAGATGCCGGGCTCGGCCTCAATTTCAGCCATCACTTCTTTTAAGGTTGGTGCATCGGCCACAATCGGCAGAATGCCGTTCTTAAAACAGTTGTTATAGAAGATATCGGCAAAGCTGGTTGAGATAATGGTGTTGAAGCCATAATCCTCAATCGCCCAGGGCGCGTGCTCGCGTGAAGAGCCGCAGCCAAAGTTATCGCCAACCACTAGAATTCGTGCATCGTCGAACTTAGGGTTGTTCAACTCAAAGTCGGGGTTAGGGGTACCGTCTTCATTAAAACGCCAGTCGTGAAATAGATGCGCGCCAAAACCAGTTCGCTCTACTTTTTTAAGGAACTGCTTTGCAATGATTTGGTCGGTATCCACGTTGGCGCGGTTCATTAAGGCCGCAACGCTGGTGTGTTTTGTGTATTTTTCCATTTTAGTTTCCTCTTCTGGACTAGCGTTCTAAAGAACGAATATCCACAAAGCGTCCGGCTGCAGCAGTGGCGGCGGCCATAGCGGGCGAGACTAAGTGTGTACGACCACCTTTGCCTTGACGACCCTCAAAATTGCGGTTTGATGTTGAAGCACAACGCTCACCAGGTTTTAGTTGGTCGCCGTTCATCGCTAGGCACATTGAGCAACCCGGCTCGCGCCATTCCCAACCCGCTTCGGTAAAGATTTTATCAATGCCCTCAGCCTCGGCTTCTTTTTTAACTTGATAAGAGCCCGGCACTGCAATGGCGGTGACGCCCTCAGCAACGGTGCTGCCTTTAACGACTTCTGCCGCAGCGCGAAAATCCTCAATTCGAGAATTGGTGCAAGAGCCTAAGAATACGTAGTCGATATTAATGTCGGTTATCTTAGTGCCC
>CAZOIG010000182.1:0-2028 GCA_964579235.1 uncultured Gammaproteobacteria bacterium | reverse complement strand
GGGACAACTATAGAAAACAGGATCGGTTCTTCTATTTCAGCAAAGTTTGCTCGTTGCTTCTCGAGTTCTCGCTCACTCGAATTTCCATAGTTATTCCACCAATTGGAATAACTGTCATCGATAGATTTAGAAGCTCCTAATGAGATTAGGTTCAGGCTCTCTCTCAAATATTTCGACAACACCCATCGGGGCCCGAAGGTCTTACTTTGTACGAATGTAACACCATACTTCCACTTACGATAAAACTCGGTAATAGGTCGAATAGTGGCGCTTTTTATAGTTAGACTGGTTTGAAGTCTGCTGGGATAAAAATTTAATGTTTTGGCACCTTGCCTGATCAAGACGGTGCCGAACAACTCACCATGGTTTCGGTGTTCGAAAACGAATACTTCTGATTTTCCCTCCTCGCTTTCCGTGGCCCAGCATAGCCGGGGGCCCATTGCCGCCGGCGACGCAGCGAATTTTATGGAGATGTAATGTAGACCTCGGCGTAGTCCTGCAACGTTAAAGCAGACTTTATCCTGATGGTTAAAAACTTCGATCTCTTTTTCAGATAGCAGCTCAAGTAAGTCCACCTTCCTGCTAAGCAGGAATGCTAGAGAGTGCTTGACACTTTGTATTGAAAGATCTGGCATAAATTGCCGGGGTTTTCTCATTTTCGCCTTGAATGGGTTATATTGTAGGGCATTCAGCTAAATTGACTGAAAATTACGATCGGATCAGCTCTCTTAATGCATATAAAATTTACTTTACTACAACCTCAAGTGGTAAAGTCGGCCACCGCATTAGTCTTATTCGTGTTCATTGTTTTGACGGTTTCTAACGCAAAACCTGTCAATATTTCTAAATCTAATGTCATCATTACCAGCTTATGGTCGGGAGCAACCGAAAGCGAACCAAGCTATATCCTGATTCCCTCAGTTTCTCCAAAGCGGAAAAACGTCAGGTGGTGGCAGAATAGACACGCAAAGAAGAGTCTTCAAGCACAAACGGGTCAACCCGATCTTATAATGATAGGCGACTCCCTTGTACACAATTTCGAGACCAGGGGTCGCCAACTATACTATCTCTATTTCGGCCGCTACGACCCGCTAAACCTTGGCTTCAATGCCGATCTCACTGAGCATGCGCTATGGCGACTGCGCAATGGTGAGATCGACGGTATTTCACCGAAGCTGGCAATAATAATGATCGGAACAAATAACAGCCGTCGGAAAGCTGATCCGCCAGACCACACCTACGAGGGTATACGCGAAATAATAAATGAGCTTAGAGCTCGCCTACCCAACACACGCATTCTTTTACTTGGAATATTTCCAAGAGGTCCAAAAAAGGGACACCCTCTGCGTCAGAAAAATGAGGCAGTAAACCTCCTTCTTCCGAAACTAGCTGATGGAGAATCGATATTCTATATGGATATTGGCGACAAATTTACGGACGAAGCGGGAAACTTAACGCGTAAGATAATGTACGATTTCTTGCATCCGACTGTGGCTGGGTATCAAATTTGGGCTGAGTCGATTTCGCCAGTAGTCGTAGAACTTATGAAAATTGATGGAAACATTCCGCCTACTGATATGTAATCGGCGCAAAAAGGATAATATTTTAACTATTGTTTCTAGCGATTAGCCTTGCTCACTTGCAAATACTCGTCGGGCGCGGGCCTGACAAACTGGGCTATCTTTTTCAATTCTTCTGCACTCTTGTCAATACTGAGAGAATCCGCCAGGCGGGAAACCACGGCCAAGGGGTATGAGTTCAACTTCTCGAAAGAAACGAGGACAAAGTGATGTTGTTTTTCAGCGACGAAGTCTATGATGCGCTGATATTCTCTCGCTTGTCGACTCAAAATCGAAACAACATCACGGTTCGCTGAAATAGATGCTCTATTAGCAATGGCTAGCAAGTCTCTAAAAACTACAACATATATTGGATTGCGCAGTAACCTTGCTATTTCCTCATAAGGTTGTGGTATTGCGTTGCCTTTGAATCCCCAGACATCATACTCACGGTTAAAATCACCGATAG
>CAZOIG010000181.1:0-3767 GCA_964579235.1 uncultured Gammaproteobacteria bacterium | reverse complement strand
GGCATTGGCTTTTTATCTGAGAACGCCGGATTTGCGCGACTTTGTCGTGCCAATGATTTGAACTTTATTGGACCCAAGGCGAGCAGCATGGACACCATGGGCAATAAGTCGAATGCGATCAGCACGGCGATGTCAAACGGGGTGCCGGTGGTACCAGGCTCGCATGGCATTTTGACCAGCGCCGAAGCTACGGCCACAGTTGCAGACGAAATTGGTTACCCTGTATTGCTGAAAGCGGTACACGGTGGTGGCGGTAAAGGCATTAAAGTTGTTCGCAGTGCGTCTGAAATCAAAGATGCGTTTAACAATGTTTACAGCGAAGCGCGAAGCGCATTTGGTAATGGTGACCTATACCTAGAAAAGTTCGTTGAATCGATGCGCCATATCGAAGTGCAGATTCTACGAGACAGCCATGGCAATACCTCAGTTGTTGGCTTACGCGATTGCACCGTACAACGCAACAACCAAAAGGTTCTCGAAGAATCGGGCTCCACGATGTTCCCGAAAGACCTCGAAAAGAAAGCCTACGAATGCGCGAAAAGCCTTGCTGATGCGGTCGACTACTATGGCGCTGGCACGGTTGAATTTATTTACGATTTAAGCGCCAATACTTTCTACTTCATGGAGATGAATACCCGCCTGCAAGTAGAACATCCAGTGACGGAATGGACGTCGGGCGTCTCCATAGTTGGCAAACAATACGAGATTGCAGAAGGCAAGAGCATCGCCGGATTAAAACCAACGAACAAAGGTTTCTCGATCGAAGCGCGGATTACGGCCGAAAAAGCCAGGTTGGATAAAGACGGTGAGATCGACTTTATACCAACACCTGGTCTGGTTACCGAGTGCGCATTCCCTGAGGGTGATCACATCGAAGTAATCGCCGCTGTCACCGAAGGTAAGACCATATCGCCTTTTTACGACAGTATGATCGCGCAATTGATCGTTCACGGTAAAAACCGCAAGGACGCCATCAAGAAACTGATTGAAGCTTTAGACAACACCTCCATCAAAGGTGTTTGTACGAATATAAGCTTGCTCAAACGCATCCTGCGTGACAAAACCTTTATCGACGGCGACTACGACACTGGCTATTTACCCAAGTTCTTGGGCACGCTCGATAAAGACGAGATCATCGAAGAGATGGCGTACACCGGCGTTGATAAAGTCGATTCAGATCTCAGTAGCCTCGAAATTCCAGGCACTGATGAACTCAAAGTCGTTTCGCCTATGACAGGTATTTATTACTCTACGCCGGCGCCAAGCGAGCCGGAATTTGCGAAGGTCGGTGATCGAGTCAACTTGAGCCAAACTCTTTGTCAGATCGAAGCAATGAAACTCTTCACCCACATTTCTCTGTCAAGCGTGTTGGGCTCAGGCGAAGTGTTTACCGCCGACAAGGAATATGAAATTGTGCGAGTCAATCAAGCTAATAACGCCCAGGTAAACACTGGCGATCTACTATTTGTAGTTAAACCAGTGGCTTAAAGCTCGTAGTTAAACCAGTGGCGTAAAGCCGCTGGTTCGCTATCACTCCCTGGCACTGAAGCCAAATAGAGTGACAGGCAAGATTACGAATCACTAACCGTCTGGCTGCCGGTGTAAGACTTTATAACGTCAACGGGCACGTTGTCCCCTACTGTATAGCTTAGGACCTTGCTGATGTGCGTAAAAGGAAGCCCAGACTCATCATGCCAATGGTTAAAAGCCGCTTGAATCTTCTTCATATCTCGCTGAGATGTGACTCGGGGATCGATATCTACGCCGTTAGCAATTAATGCGGTGATCACGTCACCACTGGTCACGAAACCATCCTTGCCCGAGAAACGAATAAACCATTGCGCGGTTTTACCGCCCAGTCTTGAACCGTTATCCTTTAAAAACTTAAGTAAACCCACCTGATCTGCGGCTGGGTAGTGGGCAAAGAACTCGCCGAAACTGCCGTGTTCTTCAGCTACTTGCTCGATCATTACGGCATTTTCAAACACAGTTTGAATTTTCTGCCAATTACGCACAATACGCGTGTCTTCAACATAGGCCTCCCATTCGTCGGGCGATTTTGTCAATAAGGTACCTAAATCGAATCTATGAAAAGCTTCTTCAAAGCCTGGCCATTTTTGCGTTATAACCCGCCAATGAAAACCGGCATTGAAGACACAACGCGTGATCTGCGCCAAGTAACGATCGTCACTAATCTGGCTAAGTTGCTGCGCACTCACCGGTGGGTTGAGTAAGCTTTTAAGCGCCTTTTCACCGCCCTTTCGCTTAGCGGCGCTTGCGTAAATTAGTTTAAACTTTTTCATTCATCTTCCACACAGAGTCTTAGTAGACTCGCTCGTTCATATCCGCCATCTCGTTCAACAGTGTAGCAAATCACCCACAAAAAAAGCCGCTTCCGACATAGGTCAGAGGCGGCTTTTTTCGGCCAGATGGCCAGCCGATTCTATACGAACAAGAACTTGTCTTCTTCGATAGTCATCAGAGTTTCTAAGCCATTCTTAATTGATGCTTCATGGCCCAGAGTGCGCGTCATTAGACGTTGAAAATAGAAGTCCGCCGTTGCGATCTTGGTTTGGTAAAAATCCGCATCACCTTCGCCAGCTTCGAGCTTTTCTTCCGCAATGATCGCCGCTTTAGCCCAAAGGTAGCCAATCGTGACGTAGCCAGCAAGCATCAGATAATCAACCGCCGCCGCATTCACTTCGTCGGTATTTTTCATCGCCGACCAACCGATAGAGCGAGTCAGACCTTGCCACATTTTTATATACGGCTTTAGCGCTCGAGCTCGCTTGTTCCAACGATTGTCTTTGATGAAATTGTTCATTTCTTCCATCAACGGCTTGAGTGCGCCGCCACGGGTGCCAAGCACCTTACGGCCAAGTAAATCTAGACCTTGAATACCCGTTGTGCCCTCATATAATTGTGAGATGCGAGCGTCGCGGACCTCTTGCTCCATGCCCCATTCCTTAATAAAGCCATGACCGCCTAAGACTTGAATTCCCAAGTTGGTCGTCTCTAAGCTGGTCTCCGACAAAAAGCCTTTCGCAATGGGTGTAAGAATCGCCAAGAGTGTTTCGGCTTCTTCTCGCTCTTCATTTGGAAGTTCTTCCGCCGCAGCAACGTCAACCAATTTTCCGCAGTACATATTCAACATACGACCGCCCTCAGAGAACGCTTTTTGCGTAAGCAACATGCGTCGAACGTCTGGATGGGAAATAATTGGGTCCGCTGGTTTCTCTGGATCAACGCGTTCTTTCGCACGAAACTGTAAGCGGTCACGCGCATACGCTAGCGACTTTTGAAACACAACTTCAGAGTGAGCTTGACCGTGCATGGCTACACCCAAACGTGACTCATTGATAAAGGTGAACATTGCGCTCATGCCCTTGTTAGGCGCGCTGATCAGATAGCCCTTGGCGTCATCAAAGTGCATTACACACGTTGAGTTGCCGTGAATACCCATTTTTTCTTCAATTGAGCCACACTTAACGCCATTGCGATCAGCCACAGTACCGTCTTCATTGACGTTGAATTTAGGCACCAAGAACAGCGAAATACCTTTAATGCCACGTGGTGCGTCGGGTAATCGAGCTAAAACGATGTGAACAATATTCTCAGCTAGGTCGTGCTCACCAGAGGAGATAAAGATCTTGCTGCCGCTGATTCGGTAGGTGCCGTCTTCATTAGCTTCTGCATCGGGCACCGCAGAGGTTTTCAACAACCCTAAATCTGAACCGCAATGTGGTTCGGTCAAACACATGGTGCCA
>CAZOIG010000180.1:0-2398 GCA_964579235.1 uncultured Gammaproteobacteria bacterium | reverse complement strand
ACCGACCCAGCACGGCGAAAGGGTGGTGATGCGCTTACTCGACAAACAGAGCGCGCGTCTAAACCTTGAAGTGCTTGGCATGCCTAGCGATGTGTTAAAACGCTTTGAGAGTTTGATCAACAAACCCAATGGGATTTTGTTGGTAACCGGACCTACCGGTTCAGGTAAGACCACGACTCTTTACTCTGGCTTACATCGTTTGGATCGTAAGCGCCTCAATATTCTGACTGTAGAAGACCCGGTCGAATACGATTTGGATGGGGTTGGTCAAACTCAAATGAACTCCAAGATTGGTTTAACGTTTGCCAGCGGCCTTCGCTCAATTTTAAGACAAGACCCCGATGTGGTCTTAGTGGGAGAGATCCGAGACCTCGAAACTGCCGAAATTTCTGTGCAAGCCAGTCTAACGGGCCATTTGGTGCTCTCCACATTGCACACCAACACCGCCGTAGGCGCTGTTACTCGGTTGGTTGATATGGGCGTAGAGCCATTTTTGATCGCATCCAGTTTGGTTGGCGTGTTAGCGCAACGATTGGTTCGAAGACTCTGTCCAGATTGCAAACAAGCGCACGAACCAACCGCTCTTCAGTTACAAACCTTGGGCTTAAGTAACGCCGACGGTGTGACTTTGTACAAGCCGGTGGGTTGTTCTGAGTGCGAGCAACGAGGGTTTAGAGGTCGATTGGGAATATACGAATTGGTTGAGATGACCGAAGACATGCGACGTCTTATTCACGATCATGCGAACGAAGATGAACTTGGTAAAATGGCCAGAACACACAGCAAAAGCCTACTGGAAAACGGTATGGCGCGGGTTCTAGAAGGTGAGACAACCTTAGATGAAGTGTTTAGGGTCACACAGGTTTAGACAAAGTAAATTGGCGCAATTCTCTATAAGTTATTGTTTCTATTACAAAATTAGCTATTGCAAAATCAGCTTAATCACAGCTTATTTATAGTCACACATGGCCGCGTTCGAATATCAAGCCCTAAATCAAAAGGGTAAAACGATAAAAGGAATTACCTCTGGTGATCACGCTAAGCAGGTGCGAGCCGAGTTGCGCTCGCAAGGGCTGGTGCCATTAGAAGTGAAAGCGGTTGCCGAATCAGTTTCAGAAGGCGTAGATAAGCTTGGCTTAAAAACTCGCCGAACTAAGATCAAGCGTAATGAGTTGTCTATTATGACTCGGCAAATGGCAACTTTGCTTGAGTCTGGAATGACGGTAGAAGAGACCTTAGGGGCGCTGATCAAACAATCGGAAGGGCATAGACTCAAAACCGTGATCTCCGATGTGCGATCGTTGGTGACGGAGGGCTACTCTCTCTCCGACGCTATTGCGTTGTATCCGCAAAGCTTCCCTGAAATATACAAGGCCTCACTTGCTGCGGGTGAGCAATCAGGCACCTTGGCGAAGGTCTTGGACCGGCTGGCAGACTATTTGGAAGACAGCCAAGAGATGCAGCAAAAAGTCAGTCAGGCGGTGGTCTATCCGATCTTTCTGTTTGTGGTTTGTGGCTTCATTCTGGTTGCGTTGATCACTATGGTTGTACCCAAAGTGGTCACGGTTTATCAAGACACTGGCCAAGAACTACCATGGTTGACCGTATTGGTTATACAAATATCTGATTTCTTGGTGGCGAATGGTAGGCTGCTTGCAGTTGCCGTGTTGGCGCTGGGTTTGGGTTTGCGTTACGTGTTCTCGCAAGCTACGCCACGGTTTTGGTTGCACTCTATATTTTTACGCACCGCGGGTATTCGCAAAATGGTGCAAAACATCGATTCGGCACGTATGTCACGAACCTTGTCGATCATGGTTGGCTCAGGCGTACCTATTCTTGCGTCGATGCGCGCTAGCGAAGCCGTTATGAATAACGTCGTTTTGCAAAAAGACTTGAGTGCCGCGATCGAAGAGGTGGCGCAAGGCATATCGATTGGACGTGCTTTAGAGCGCAACGGCCGTTTCCCGCCGCTGCTTGTGCACATGGTGGCGAGTGGGGAAAACAGTGGTCGGCTGGATCACATGCTAGACAAAGCCGCGACCGCGACCGAAAACGAAATGCAAACTCGTATATCAATGATGGTGAGTCTATTAGGGCCCTTAATGATCTTGATCATGGGCATGCTAGTCTTTACCATTGTTCTCGCGATACTCATACCGATCTTTAATCTTCAGCAGATGATCGCGCTTTAGTCGCACAATTCGCTTCTTACATTTACTCAAGGTATCCAAATTTTGTTTGCTATGAAAAACAACGCACAAACGATTAAACCGATCTCTATGAATTCAGCTCAGCCAGCGCAGCGACGCTCTAAAGTTTCCAGTCAGCGCGGTTTTACCTTGATCGAGATTATGGTGGTTGTGATCATCATTGGGCTTTTGGCGACGATGATTGTTCC
>CAZOIG010000179.1:0-3755 GCA_964579235.1 uncultured Gammaproteobacteria bacterium | reverse complement strand
TGCTGCCATCCCCTGGCATGGCAGGAGAAAGGCTGTTGGAAAACGTAATGGTGTCTGTGCCAAGCGTACCCACACCGATGCAACCATTAGACAGTGGCACCGTGTTGTTGGCCTGAGCTAATGCCTCACGCAGTGTGCATTCGATACCGTCGGTACCGTCATCCAAATTTGACGTTACGGTAAAGGTGGCCGCTTGGGCTGGCACTATGGCCAACTTCGCCAAGGACAGGGCGATACAGGTGCGTGAAAATTTATTCAGTGGGGGCATAACAACCTCGGAGTCAGTGCTAAAACTAAAGAGCGTCCAAACGGACTTGCAGCAAACGCATACCCTGCTCTTGCTATGGTCTGATCTGTGATGAGATTACCATAAATGCCGTCGCCAACGCTACGCGGGCTCCTATTCCACAACAGTGATTGCTACCGCCGAACTGAATCCCGTATTCCTTGCTCTTTCTGCTGATCTGGATGAATCCAAGCGCATCTGCCAGCGCGCTATTGCCTTGTCTAACGCGCCTTACTGATTAAACCTAACTTAAGCTTCGGCTTTCAACTTCAAGCGGTAACTGTGCAGCAATGGCTCGGTGTAACCGCTGGGCTGCTCATTACCCAAAAACACCAAATCCAGTGCGGCTTGATACGCAATACTATTGTCCAAATCAGTGCTCATTGGCGTATAGCTGGGGTCAGCCGCATTTTGCTGGTCGACCACCGCCGCCATGCGCGCAAACGTTGCGTTTACGGCTTCAGGCGTAGTAATCCCATGCTCCAACCAGTTGGCAATGTGTTGGCTAGAAATCCGCAGTGTAGCGCGGTCTTCCATTAAGCCTACATTGTTGATGTCTGGCACTTTAGAGCAGCCGACGCCTTGATCAATCCAGCGTACAACGTAGCCTAGGATACCTTGCGCATTGTTGTCGAGTTCATGTTGAATTTCGGCTTCAGTGAACGTTTTATCGGCAGCTTTGAGCGGTACTGTGAGAATGTCGTCGAGTGATGCACGGGGCCTGTTCGCCAGCTCTTTTTGTACATCAAATACGTTTACCTGATGATAATGCGTGGCGTGGAGCGTTGCGCCAATCGGTGATGGCACCCAAGCGGTGTTGGCGCCGGATTTAGGGTGGCCAATTTTCTCAACCAGCATTTGCGCCATCTCGTCTGGCATCGCCCACATCCCCTTACCGATTTGCGCTTTACCACTCAAGCCACATTCCAAGCCGATATCAACGTTCCAGTTCTCATAGGCTTTGATCCAGGCCTGCTGCTTAATTCCGCTTTTCGCATCCATCGCGCCAAGCTGCATGCTGGTGTGAATCTCATCACCGGTGCCATCTAAAAAGCCAGTGTTGATGAACACCACGCGGTCTTTAACAGCGCGGATACACTCTTTTAAATTGACCGTGGTGCGACGTTCTTCGTCCATCACGCCAATCTTGATGGTATTGCGCGCTAAACCGTATTCGTCTTCGACTCGGTCGAATAATGCACTAGCGAACGCGACTTCCTTAGCGCCGTGCATTTTAGGCTTTACTATATACACGCTGCCTTTGCGAGAATTCTTACGTGGTCCATTACCCTTTAGGTCGTGCAAGGCAATCAGCACGCTCAGCATCGCGTCCATAATGCCTTCTTGAATCTCGTTACCGTCTTTATCCAAGATAGCGGGGTTACTCATCAAGTGACCTACATTGCGGCAAAACAGGAGACTTCGTCCATGTAGCGTCAGCTCACTGCCGTCTAGGCCAGTGTAGACTTTGTCGTCTTCTAAACGCCGCGTCATGGTTTTACCGCCTTTTTCAAAGGACTCAGCGAGGTCGCCTTTCATCAGGCCAAGCCAATTGCGATACACACCAATCTTGTCTTGGGCATCCACCGCGGCAACTGAGTCCTCAAAGTCTTGGATAGTGGTGATGGCGGCTTCCAAGGTCAGGTCCTTTACGCCAGCGGCATCGGTAGAACCGATCGGCGATTCTGGGTCAATTTCAATCGCCACACGCAATCCGTTATGGCTTAACAACACTGAACTTGGGTTTTCGGCATCGCCTTGAAAACCAACAAATTGGCCCTCCTCGGCTAAGCTGTAGTCTGTATCGCCCAAGCTAACGCTGAGTGCGTACTCACCTGAATCGCTTTTAACCACCTTATACGCCGTAGCTTTGCTGTGGCTTGTGTTTGTGCCTTCTAACGGAAAGTGTTGATCTAAGAAATCTCGAGCGTAAGCGATAACTCGCGCTCCTCTTACAGGATTGTACGCGCCAACCGCTTCAGCACCACCGTCTGCGGGAATCGCGTCGGTGCCATACAGGGCATCGTATAAACTGCCCCAGCGTGCGTTAGTCGCGTTCAGTGCGAAGCGAGCGTTTGACGTGGGCACTACCAATTGAGGGCCAGCTTGTTGTGCAATTTCGTCGTCGACGTTGTCGGTGGTAACGGCAAACGGTTCGCCCTCGGGCACTAAATAACCAATTTCCAGTAAAAACGCTTTGTATTGCTCAAAATTGAACGAGTCTCGGTTTGCTACACACCACTCATCGAGTTTCGCCTGAAGCGCTTCCCGCTCTGCCAACAAGGCTTTATTGATCGGCGTTAAGTCGTGAACCACAGACGACAAACTGCTCCAAAATGCGTCGGCGCTGACATCTAGGCCCGGCAATACCTCATTTTCGACAAACGCAACCATTGCGTCGCTTACGTTTAAATCGGCTTTTTGAATCATAGTTTGAGTAGTCTGCGGCATGGTTTTTATTATTCGGGTTCGGTTTTCTGCCTAGCAAACGAGCGTTGATACTAAGCTCGTTGATTAGCCAGTTCTGATTGAAATGATTTCGGCTCACGCATCAGGTGAACTCCAAGTGGGCGCTATTCTATCCCCTCAAAATCCCTCTATGCACTGATTTTTGACATTCATATGCCTTATGGCTACAACACTATTGATTTAGCTAATGCTTTTGAAAGTAGTATTTCGCTAACGAATAGTAGTCATTGTGCCACATCTCTTTAAGGGCGAATCGACAACCTGTATGGTACGCGCCATAGCGATATTCCAGCCATCAAAGGATAGCGTTTTACACAGCGCTTGAGTACCGCGAACCCGACAATGCTCGGTTTAGACAGTAATCGTTATCGATTACACCAGCCTAAGCAAAGCAAAAACTAGGATGTGGCCTTATTTTTCGGCCCACAAACAATTTATAAGGTAAAAAGTATGTCTAACTACCAAGATGAAATTAAAGCAGCAAGCAAGCTAATCGCTGAAAACGGCACAGCCTTTGAAGGCATCAACCCTGAATACGCTGCGCGTATGCGTTTACAAAACCGTTTCCAAACTGGTTTGGAGATTGCTCGCTACACCGCCGGCATTATGCGTAAAGACATGGCCGAATACGATGCAGACTCAGCAAGTTACACGCAGTCTCTAGGCTGCTGGCATGGTTTTATTGCGCAACAGAAAATGATTGCGGTTAAAAAACACCACGGTTCAACCAACAAGCGCTACTTATACCTTTCTGGTTGGATGATCGCTGCATTGCGCTCAGAGTTTGGCCCTCTACCTGATCAATCAATGCACGAAAAAACCAGTGTTCCTGCATTGATCGAAGAGCTTTACACTTTCTTGCGTCAAGCTGACGCGCGCGAGCTACGTCATTTGTTCAAAGAGCTAGACGCGGCGACTGACGCAGCAGCAAAAGCAGCTGTGCAAGACAAGATCGATAATTTTGAAACTCACGTTGTGCCAATTATTGCGGATATCGATG
>CAZOIG010000178.1:0-1509 GCA_964579235.1 uncultured Gammaproteobacteria bacterium | reverse complement strand
CGAGCCGGTAATCGCAAGCACTGTCACAGCTTGCTGACGACGCCACCAGCACGCTAAATCGGTCAGCGCTTGATAACAGTCATTCACCACAATTTGCGGGCAGTCGACCGGCACATAGCTCTCGGTCATAACGGCAACGGCGCCTTGCTCAAGCGCCAAGCCTAAAAAGTCGTGCGCATCAAAATTTGGGCCCTTTAGAGCCACAAACAGACCGCCCGTGAGCGGTTTGCGAGTATCAATACCAACGCCCGTAAAGTTCGGCAGCGTTGCCGCAGGCAATTCTTTAATTGGCGTGCCGTCTGCCGCGTAGGCTGTGCCCTGGACTGCTTTACAGGCTAAAAGAAAGTCGATCATGCGTCGCCCTCCCGTACACCAGAAGATGCAAACTGAGATACGAGTTCACGCGCGAACTCGCGATCGGAAAAGGCTAGGACCTGATCGCCAATTGTTTGAGTCGTTTCATGACCCTTGCCCGCCACTAAAATCCAGTCTTCAGGCTTGGCATTTGCCAAAGCGTAGCGAACGGCACTCGCTCGATCTAACTCCACGTGGGCCGATGCAGGATTGTCAAAACCCGCAAGAATATGGTCTGCGATAGCTTGGGGGTCTTCGCTTCGAGGGTTGTCGTTGGTTATTACAGCCACATCAGCCGCTCGTTCAACCACCTTACCCATTTCAGGTCGCTTAGCCCGGTCACGATCCCCGCCGCAACCGAATACAGTCCACAAACGACCGCTGCAATGATGGCGAACTGAGTCGATGGCTTTCTCAAGAGCGTCAGGCGTGTGAGCATAATCGACCACTAACTGCGGCATCCGAGCTGCGGTAAACAACTCCATTCGACCTGGCGCTGCTTTCAAGTTCTTGAAAACAGACTGAATTTCTTCGATTGGCGTACTGACCGACAACAGCGTGGCCGCAACCAGCAACAGATTAGGTACATTCACTTTGCCCACCAAAGGGCTGACCACTTCGAAGTCAACTCCTTCGCCCTCAACAACAAACTCAATACCTTCGGTAGTGAGCTGTAGTTCGTCACAGCTAACGTCGGCGCCTTGCTCGGCGTAAGAAACAATAAACTCCGACACGCTTCGTTCTATTAGACTTTGGCCAAACACATCGCCCGAATTGATAATCGCTAAGGTGCTTTGAAAATCCAAAAACAGTTTAGCCTTGGCCGCACCGTAGTCCTCCATGCTGGAGTGATAGTCCAAATGGTCCTGCGTTAAGTTGGTGAACAGTACCCCATAAAACTCTAACCCGACTACCCGTGATTGGTGCAAAGCGTGCGATGACACTTCCATGCACACTTGCGTTATACCCTGATCGACCATTTCCGCTAGAGTGCGCTGCAACGATATTGGATCAGGCGTTGTGTGAGTAGCGGGCTGAATGTTGCTAACAGGGCCGATACCGATAGTGCCGATAAATGCACTCTGCATGCCCATCAACTCGAACGCTTGCGCCAATAAGTACGCGCAAGTGGTTTTGCCATTAGTGCCCGTCACA
>CAZOIG010000177.1:0-6521 GCA_964579235.1 uncultured Gammaproteobacteria bacterium | reverse complement strand
AGATAGAAACCTCGATGCAGGACACACGTCACTATGCCTCTAATCGTGACGGTTTGATCGACATAATCTGACTCCAAGCCTTTTCCTTGGAGTTCGGCTATCGAGATGTGCTTAGGCAAAATAGTTCGTGTTGGGCTAACTCAGGATAGTCAGAGTATCGAGGCAGAGCAGACTTAAATCAACAAGCCGCCAAACTTTCGCCTAAGCTGGCGCTGAATATTTACGCCAGCAACCTCGCGTAAACTGGCTTATTTTTTAAGCTGTTCTTTAATTCGACTCAGCTTAGAGTGACGAACGTCTTCGCCCTCAACCAAGTAAATGACGTTCTCACAAATATTGATGCAGTGATCGCCAATACGCTCTAACGATCTGGCCGCCCAAAGTACGTCTAGGGCGTTCGCGATGTTGTCGGGCGAGCTCTTCATGTGTTCTACCACATGCATTACCACACGCGCATACTCGTCATCAATTTCTTGGTCTTTACGCATGTTGCGCACCGCTGAGCGAGTCTCCATACGCGCATATGTGTTGAGCGTATCGTGTAATAGTTCTTTAACTTGCTCACCCAAGCCCAGTAATCCTTTGTAGCTTTTGGTGGCCGCATCATTATCTAAAACTTGACGCACCATGTGCGCCACGCGCTCAGCCTCATCACCGATTCGCTCCAAATCACGCACAGATTTAGTCGTGGCGATAATCATGCGCAAGTCCCCTGCGGCGGGTTGCCGTTTAGCAAGAATCTGTGTGCATTCCTCGTCGATTTGCATCTCGAGCTTATTAACTTTGCGGTCTAACTTCTCTACATCGACAATGTCGGAGCTATCGGAGTTGCGCAGAGCGCCAAGTGTTTTCTCCATCTGTGCTTCGACCAATCCGCCCATTTTTAGAACGCGTGAGCGAATTTCTTCGAGCTCCTGATCAAACTGGCGAGAGATGTGGCCGCCAACCAAAATGTCATCATTCATGATTAACCCTTTCCTAGCCAATACGGCCGGTTATGTATTCTTCAGTAAGTTGATGTTCAGGGTTAGTGAACACCACTGAGGTGTCGTTTACTTCAATCAATTTGCCTAAATGGAAATAGGCGGTGCGCTGAGACACACGGGCAGCCTGCTGCATCGAGTGAGTCACGATACAAATCGTGAAATTCTCACTCAATTCGTGAATCAACTCTTCTACCGTCGCAGTCGCAATCGGGTCAAGCGCCGAGCACGGTTCATCCATCAAAATGACCTCTGGATTTACCGCAATTGCTCTAGCAATACAGAGTCGTTGCTGCTGACCGCCAGAAAGTCCAGTCGCTGGTTCCTCTAAACGTTCCTTAACCTCTTTCCATAAGCCACAGCGCTTGAGACTGCTTTCTACCAGTTCATCAAGTTCGAGCTTATTGTCGGTAAGGCCGTGAATACGCGCGCCATACGCGACGTTTTCATAGATCGACTTAGGGAACGGGTTGGGTTTTTGAAACACCATGCCCACTCTCGCTCTTAGCTCAACCACGTCAATTGCACGGTCATATATATTTTGGTCTTCGAGCTTGAGCTCGCCGTCGACTCGGCAGATGTCGATGGTGTCGTTCATGCGGTTAAGGCAGCGCAAAAACGTTGACTTGCCGCAACCAGATGGCCCAATCATCGAGATAACTTGGTTCTTGCCGATATCAAGGTTGACATCAAAAATCGCCTGCTTGTCGCCATAAAAAACGTTTACGTCGCGCACGCTCATCTTGGCGTCTTTAAGCATTGGCTTACCAGTAGTTTGATAGCTCTCTTGCATGTCCTGTTTATCGTTCATATCTTGGTTTAGTGTAATTCGGTGTCAAAAATAATTGCAAAACGTAGGCTAGATTTAATCCTTTTTAGTCAAAACACGCCGCCTTACCAACGACGCTCTAATCGCTTACGCAGCCAGACTGCTGTACTGTTCATAAAAATTAAAAAGGCGAGCAGCACCATAATCGCCGCCGATGTTTTCTCTACAAAGGCCCTTTCTGGACTATCAGCCCATAAATAAATTTGAACTGGCAAAACTGTGGCAGCGTCAGTGATCGACGCGGGCGTTTCAACGATAAATGCCACCATGCCAATCATTAACAGCGGCGCGGTTTCGCCCAATGCTTGCGCCATACCAATGATCGTTCCAGTCAACATGCCAGGCATGGCCAAGGGCAAAACGTGATGCATCACCATTTGCACTTTTGATGCGCCCATGCCAAGCGCCGCCTCGCGAATTGACGGTGGCACCGCCTTAATCGCCGCCCGGCTGGAAATGATAATGGTGGGCAAGGTCATCAACGTTAGCACCAACCCACCAACCAGCGGTATGGAGCGAGGTAGACCGAAAAAATTAATAAATATGGCTAAGCCAAGCAAACCGAAGATCACCGAGGGTACCGCCGCCAAGTTATTAATATTGACTTCAATAAAGTCAGTGAATTTGTTCTTTGGTGCGAACTCTTCCAAATAGATAGCGGTTGCGACCGCGATAGGAAAAGACAATAACAGGGTCACTAACAGCGTTAATAACGAGCCAAGTACTGCCCCTTTGATACCAGCGAGTTCAGGGTCGCGCGAATCGGCGTTGGAAAACAAGATGCTATTAAAGCGCTTTTGCAAACGGCCTTCCGCTTCAAGCTGTTCAACCAAAGCGACTTGTTGCGGTCGCACCCGACCGATGGTTTCACCCTCTTCCAACTCGCGACCAAAACTGTGTTTGTAGTAGGTGTCGATATCGTCATCGGCCACTATACTTAAGTTTTGGGTAGTGCCTAAAATGCTTGGATCATCCAACACCATTTGGCGCAACATGAGTGGTGCGTCGGTGGTGTAAAGGCCGTATAAAGTACGTTGCCCACGACGATCGCTTACGTCTGGGAACTGAGCTCGAACCGACTCTCTGAACAGCGAGGTAAAGCTCGCTGCCTTTATCTCGTCTTCGCTTGGAGTCTCAGTGAGACCCAACGTTTCGATATTAAAATCTACCGTAATATCAATATAGGTTTGAGTGAACGCTCCATAACCCTTCGAAATAATATCGGTGAACAAAAACAATACGCAGGCCACACCGAAGGCTACAGAAATTCGGCCGTACCATTGAAAACGGCGCTCGGCCGCGTGTCGTTTTTTAAGATTCTTCGCTAAGCGTGTCGCTTTATCGTTCATAACTTGATACCTGTCTAACGCTTAATCGTATTGTTCGCGGTACTTTTTAACCACCCGTAAGGCGATTACATTGAGCGCGAGCGTAATTACAAATAAGAACAAACCGAGAGCAAATGCCGCCAAGGTTTTTGCACTGTCGAATTCTTGGTCGCCAATCAATAAGGTCACGATCTGTACCGTCACTGTGGTAACTGCCTCCAAAGGATTGATCGTAAGATTGGCCGCCAAACCCGCCGCCATAACCACAATCATGGTTTCACCGATGGCACGCGAGGCTGCGAGCAAAACACCGCCGACAATGCCGGGCAATGCAGCCGGAAAGATGACTTTCTTGATGGTTTCAGAACGTGTCGCGCCTAAGCCGAAAGAACCATCGCGCAAACTCTGTGGCACGGCGTTAATCACATCGTCCGACAAAGATGAGACGAATGGGATGATCATAATACCCATGACCAGTCCCGCGGCCAGTGCACTTTCTGAAGAGACACTTAGAGTAGCCAACCAGTCGATGCCATTTTCAGCACCCCAATCGCGTAGACCATCACCCCAATGTCGAATCGCAGGCGCGACCGTCAGCGCGGCAAAAAAGCCATACACCACAGTCGGAATACCAGCAAGAATTTCGAGCGCAGGTTTGATGACCCCGCGAACCCGACGGCTAGCGTACTCCGCCAGATAAATCGCCGACATTAAGCCAACCGGCACAGCGATGGTGAGCGCAATAAATGAGATGAGTAGTGTCCCGACAATAAGGGGAATAACACCAAACGAACCCGATGCGCCCTGTTGGTCTGCACGCAGAGCAATTTGCGGGCTCCAATGCGTGCCGAACAAGAAGTCGGTGAACGGTACTTTTTGGAAAAACTGAATTGACTCGAACACCACCGAAAAAACGATGCCGAAAGTGGTGAAAATCGCGATGCTTGAGCAAACAAACAAGGTGGCGTTGAAAACACGCTCTACCGCATAACGCGCGTTGTTATCGGCTTTGATGGTACGAAAGCCAAGAATCATGCCAATAACCATGACCATTAAGGTCAAGATTGGCATTGCTTGCGCGCTGATGCCGTTCAATTGAATTAAGCGATCAACTGCTGGTTTGTACTCTAAACCGAGCACGTCGAGCGAACCAACGCCGTCAGCGAGATTTTGGATTTGATTCATCAACAAACCCAAATTGGCCGCATCCAGCTGCTTGGCTTCGGGCGGTAACTCACTGCGCACTAAAGCCGAGATGATTGAACCGTCCATCACCAGCCATAAGAACACTAAGAATAAGGCAGGTAAAACGGCCCAGAGGCTCATCAGAGTCGCGTAATAGCTTGGCAAGGTCGCTAGGTTACGTACGCCCCCAACTGGCTGGGCTACAGACCTAGAACGGCTCTGACCAATAAAGAAGGCCGCTACCGTGCCGAGCAATACAGCGAGTAATAGTGTCGATAAAGTCATTGATCTAGATCTGCTTGCGTTACGCCGATTTAAAACTGGGTGGAGTATACCGTTTTCTCGGCAGAATATGAGTTCCTGTGATCCGAATGATATACACGAAAAATGGCGGACTCGATCGAGCCCACCATTTTCGCTACATCTTACTCTCTGTGCTGAACGTCTGCTGAAGCTTCATTGTTCTGGTCACAATGAACGTCAGCGACGATCAGCGCAAGGGAGAGCTTATTCTTCCGCTTCCAGTTGCAATGGAACAAGGCCTTTGACTGACTCAACCATTGCGGCGTAGGCGTCATCACCTAGTGGAATCAAGCCTCGATCTAACAAGAAACCATCTGGCCCGATAGCGTCAAGCGATGTGAATGTGGCTAGGAATTCTTCAATACCAGGCACTGTTCCGATGTGAGCCTTCTTAACGTAGAAGTACAATGGACGACTTACCGTGTACTCACCTGTTGAGATCGCATCAAAAGTTGGTTCTACACCATCGATAATTGAACCGTGTACCATGTCGAAGTTCTGATCAAGGAAGCTGTAGCCAAACACGCCGAAGGCATTTGGGTTGGCAACTAGTTTGTTGATGATCAAGTTATCGTTCTCGCCCGCTTCAATAAACGCGCCGTCTTCTCGTACAGAGCGACCGATGATTTTAACCACGTCTTTACCGGTTGCTTTGTCGCCTTTCTTTGCCACAGTAGCAGCCCACGCGCCTTCGAGGCCGAGTTCTGCAACGAGCGCTTCGATTTCAGCAGCTTGGTCAGCTTTCATACCGCGCAATTTGGCGATCGCAGGAATTTGACGAGCACCGCCTTCCAAAGCAAGTTCAGCAAAAGCGTCGCGTGTGCCAGATGTTGGTGGTGGGCCTAGAACCTCGATCTTCATTGCTGGAAGTTCAGGGTTCACATCTTGCCAAGTCATATTAGGGTTGTCGATAAACTTACCGTCTGGGCCTGGCACTGACTTAGCCAAAGCCATGTAAATGTCTTTACGGCTAAGCGACATTTGATCAACTTCGTTCGAATTCGCTAAAACGATTCCGTCAAAACCAACGTTTACTTCGATAATGTCAGCCACGCCATTTTCTTGGCACTGATCAAACTCAGACTGTTTGATGCGACGACTCGCGTTAGTGATGTCAGGTGTTCCAGTACCCAAACCAGTACAAAACAACTTCATACCACCGCCAGAACCAGTGGACTCGACTTTCGGTGCGTTGAAGTCAGTAGTCTTACCGAAGCGCTCTGCGATAACAGTAGAAAATGGGTAAACCGTTGATGATCCAACGATGCTGATAGTGTCGCGAGCGAAAGCAGGCGAAACGTTAAGGGCTGTGGCACAAACTGCTAGGCCAAGGATGATTTTTTTCACGCTAGTACTCCTAAATAGGGGATTAGATTGTTATTCCAACGGTCGCCATCCTAAACAGGCTATATGACAGCTTTATTACAGGTTTGTGTCATTTAAAAAAGTGATAAAAACACTCAATGCGGACTTAGGCTCGAAGCCAATTGCTCGCGCCAATCATCCCACCGCTTAGCGCCGAGCAAAACCTTTGCGATTAAGAAACTCACGCATGTGCGGACGAGTTTGACTACGCGCTTGTTTGGCCAGCTGTTCGGACCAAGTTTGAGACAGTTTTCCGTTGGTGCGCGCTTCGTAATACTGCTTAATTTGTGCATCATAGGCACTCAATTCGGCTGAATAGCACTCCATGCTTTGATACTCGTCGTCGAATAAGACGCCATCTAGTGGCAGCCTCGGCTTCTGTGCAGGCGCTTGGTCGGGATAACCCAAACATAGTCCAAACAAAGGTAATACCAGGTCAGGCAAGCGCAAGGCATTCGCGACCGCTTCAATTTCATTGCGAATTCCGCCAATGTAGCAAGCACCTAAACCTAAACTTTGCGCGGCAAT
>CAZOIG010000176.1:0-3573 GCA_964579235.1 uncultured Gammaproteobacteria bacterium | reverse complement strand
GTATCAAATAGGCGGTTTGAGTCAGCGGTTACGCTGAGCCCCGCATTCTTCAAAGCGGCTCCGAAGCGGCTGGCTAATCCGTGAACGCGTTTAGCAATGTGGGTTAAGCCGTCAGGCCCGTGATACATAGCGTACAGGGTCGCCATAATGGCCAGCAACGCTTGTGCAGTACAGATATTTGACGTGGCTTTCTCACGGCGTATATGTTGCTCACGAGTTTGCAGTGCAAGTCGGTAAGCTGGGTTGCCGTGAACATCAATAGACTGACCCACCAAACGCCCAGGTAATGAACGCTTGTGTTTGTCGGTAACCGCCATAAAGGCTGCGTGTGGACCGCCAAATCCTAGGGGCACGCCAAAGCGTTGAGAATTACCCACTGCAATATCGGCACCCATTTGCGCTGGTGTTTTCAAGAGGGTCAATGCCAATAGATCGGTCGCCATGATCGTTAAAGCTTTGTGCTCTTTAGCCTTTTCGCTTATGGGGCTGAGGTCAATGACTTCACCTAAAGTATTGGGGTACTGCAAGAGCACCGCGAAGGCGTCATCCCATACGTCGTCCCAGGCGTCTAGGGCTAATGTTTCGTCAATAAAAACAAGTTTGAAACCCAGCGGTCGAGCTCGCGTTTTCAACACTGATATGGTTTGCGGATGGCAGTGAGAAGAGACCAAGAAGGTATTCTTTTTGCCCTTTAGGGCACGGTGAGCCAGAGTCATTGCTTCTGCCGCCGCTGTGGCCTCATCGAGCAACGATGCATTAGCGATGTCGAGTCCGGTTAGTTCCGTGACGAGTGTTTGAAAGAAAAATAAAACTTCCAACCGACCTTGTGAAATCTCGGGTTGATAAGGGGTATACGCCGTGTACCAAGCAGGGTTTTCCAGCACGTTTCTTTGAATGACCTTTGGCGTAAAAGTGCTGTAGTAGCCACGACCGATTCGCGCTTTATTTACCGTGTTTTGCTGGGCTAGCTCCCATAGCTCAGCGAGCGCTTCTTCTTCAGAAACAGCCGGTTTGAGATCCAATGCTGCATCATCGGCGATGCTTTGTGGAACTACGGCGGCGGTCAGCTCATCGAGTGATTTATACCCAAGTTCTTCCAGCATGAAGTTGATGTCGCTGGGGCTAAGTCCGATGTGGCGATTTACAAAGGGTGTGCTGCTCATGATTTTGGCCTCTTGAGATGTTACTTGGCGAAGTTCTATCTAATGCTTCTAATGAAATGTTTTAATCTGATTACTGACCTGAAAGAGCGCTAGGCTTTCTTCAAGAAAGGTGGTTTCGTGACGCTTACAGACAACTGTTTTTTACGGACTAATACGGTGATCTCATCCAACTGAGTACTGTCTAATTCGGCTTTTATTCTTGCCATGGCGATCGATTTTTCTAAGCTTGGCGAATAGGTGCCACTGGTGATTTCACCAACTTCTTGGTCGCCCAAGTGCAGTGTTTGATGCGATCGTAAGATGCCTTTGTCGTTAAGTACTAAGCCTACGCTTTGCCACTCGGGTGCCTTGTTTTCAAGTGCTGATCGGCCTATAAAATCTCTTTCGCTACGCAGATCAACACTCCACTTTAAGCCCGATTCAAACGGTGAGTGTGTTTCATCTAAATCGTTGCCATACAGTGCCATGCCAGCTTCCAGTCTAAGCGTGTCGCGGGCACCCAAGCCACAGGGCTGAACTTTGGCTGCGATTAACGCTTTCCATAGTTCAACAAGCTGTGCAGCCTCGCCGACCAGTTCATAGCCGTCTTCTCCGGTGTAACCCGTTCGGCCTATAAAGGCCCGCGAAGTCTGAGCGGCTTGAAACTTGGTAAGGTCTGCCACCAAAGTCGAGTCTGTCTCGTTGAGTACTTTTGTTAAATAGCTCAGCGCGTTCGGTCCTTGAACTGCGATGAGCGCCATCTCTGGCCGTTCAGTCACCTGCACATTGAAATTGCTTGCCGTTTCAATAAACCAAGGAATGACCTTATCGCGCGTGGCGGCGTTGCTAATGATTCTGTAATGCTGTGAGTTGATGTGATAAACGATCAAGTCGTCGATCACCCCAGCCTCTTCATTTAGCATACAACTGTAGATCGCTTTGCCTGGCTGGCTATCTGTTTTAGCAACATCGTTTGCAAGTAGGTGACGCAAGAAGTCTCTTGCATCAGCACCCTCAATGTCACTCACCGTCATATGCGAGACATCGAACATGCCGCAGTCGTTGCGTACCGCCATGTGTTCTTCAATTTGGGAGCCGTAGTTTACGGGTAGGGCCCATCCACCAAAGTCAACGATTTTTCCGCCAGCGGCTTGATGCTCGGCGTAAAGAGGGGTGTGACGCGGTGCATTCGAAGAACTTGTGGTACTCATGATTGTACTCTCCAATGTTTTACTGTTGTTGTGATGACCATCTGTGTTTCACTGGATGATTATCTGCAATTCCTAAATAGACTCTTGATCGTCACTCTTGGACGGTCAAAGTCGCTTGTTAGCTCACACCGACTAACGGCGGAACCGTTTGTGTGAGCTAGCGCGAGCCGACCAGTGTTGGGCACGCAGCACGCAATCTCACAAACGTTTGTGACGCCGACTGGTGACTGGTCTATGCTGGTTATTGCAGTGAGAATCGATCATCAAGCAAGCGTGGATGCAGTTAAGCACCATCAATTTAAGATGGTTTTCTTAACTACGGCTTGCTCCTCTGTCCGGTGACCTGAAAGATTACCCCTTCGGTGGCGTATCAACGTTAAAAACATATACGCTGATGTGCGCTCTCCAGAGGCGATGTGATCAACTTTAGCGGTTCGTTTTACCTGAGCGGTTACGAGCACGTTGCGTCTTCGGTGGACTCAATACAGCCTTGAGCCTCTCTTCCACTAAGCATTCATCGCAGCGCTAGTTTAACAAAATGCGATTAGTATCGCTAGTCACTCGCTCATTTTGTGCGCATCGGTGTAGAATGCTTACCTAGCATTTTTAGTCTTATGAACGATTTAAACGACAGCCTCCACGATGGCATTCCGACCCCGAGCGTATTGCTGATCCAGGTTACGTCTTCGCGTGGGTTTATCCCGGCGCTGGGTACCTACTTTGATGGTTTGGGTGCCGATTTGCTGAGTCTGGAGGAGTATCGAATTCAAGATACTTTATTTGTGCGATGCGAATGTCATTTGCCCTCGTCGCTGCCGAGTAGCCATGTTTTAGGTGATTCCTTTAAAGCGTTTTTATCGAGTTATGGTGCGCGCGCCGAGGTGATCGCGAAGCGTTCTAATGGCTTAGCTGGGCTGATTCTTGGTCAGTTTTCACCGATTTTGGAACGCATACTTTTAGGTCTGTCGAGTCGAGAATCCGGCCGTGCCTCCACCCGCAACGCAGCCTCACTCGGTATTTCGTTTATCGCGGCAATGGACGTGGATAATGAACGCATCGCAAATCGGTACGGCATTCCGTTCTTTGTGTTACCGAAAAATGATGGTTTGAGTCTCGAAACAAAATGTCAGGAACTTATTAAGCGTTATCGCCCGGGTGTGGTAGGTGTGGCGGGTATGGAGCATGCGTTCAGCGCGGGCTTTCACGCGACCTTAGACCGC
>CAZOIG010000175.1:0-3667 GCA_964579235.1 uncultured Gammaproteobacteria bacterium | reverse complement strand
TTGATCTCGGTTACCGCCATGTGTGAATGTATTTCTCCAATCATGGGTAATTCAAGCAGGTGATTTCGCACGAACTGCTCGTACTGACGAATGTCTTTTACGATGACCTTAAGCATGTAATCCCAGGCGCCAGTCATCGTGTAGCATTCCACGACCTCGTCCAGCCCACGAACGGCTTGCTCGAACCGTTCCATATTCTGCCTACCAACCGAGCTTAAGTTAATGGTCGCGAAAGCAACTAAATCTAAACCTAGCTTCTCGCGATCGATCACCGCAACGCGCCGATTGATAACGCCAGACTGCTCTAAACGATTAATTCTGCGCCAACAAGGTGACTGACTCATATTGAGTTTTTCGGCGATTTCCGCCGAGCTCTGCGAGCTATCAGTTTGCAAGAGTTCTAAAAGCTTTATGTCTTGTTTGTCTATATCAAGCATTGTTTATGCGCAAATGGTTTAAAAATCGGCTAATTATTCCATTTATAGGCTGAAAAGAAAATTACTTAGCATAATATTTTCAGCGTGATCTGAGTAACATAGGACATCAAAAACACATCATATCCCTAATCTTCGCAACAACACGGAGAGGGGTATACTGATCAGTGTAAGACAGTAAAACTATGGGTTGTCCCAACGAAGGTTGTCCCAACGAACACTGTCGCACTGAATAGAGAGTCACATCTTTAAGGAGGATTGTGCATGTCTACTGCAAAACGCCCATTGCGCGAAGTCAAGCTCGACGACAAATACACGCTAGATGCTACCGAAGCCTATTTAACGGGTATTGAAGCCCTGGTTAGATTGCCCATCTTGCAGCATCAACGTGATGAGAAGAAGGGGCTGAATACCGCTGGATTTATTTCAGGCTATCGTGGTTCTCCGTTAGGGACTTTGGATGAAGCGCTATGGAGCGCCGAACCCCACCTTGATAAACACAACATTAAATTTGTCCCGGGAATTAACGAAGATCTCGCCGCCACCGCAGTGCGGGGTTCGCAAGAAGTAGGATTACAGCCTGGTGCGAAGTTCGATGGCGTATTTGGAATGTGGTATGGCAAAGGCCCTGGTTTGGATCGTAGTTTAGACGCATTCAGACACGCCAATGCGGCCGGTACATCCAAGTTTGGTGGCGTGCTGGCAATTGTTGGTGACGACCATGGTTGTAAATCTTCTACCTATCCGTATCAATCCGAGCACTTGTTTACGAGTCTTTCTATGCCGGTGTTAGCGCCCGCAAACGTGCAAGAAGTACTTGATCTAGGGGTGTATGGTTGGGAGCTTTCTCGATACTGCGGTTGTTGGGTGGGCTTGAAAGCGATCACCGAGAATATGGATTCGGCCATTTCGGCCGAGATTGATCCGCAACGGATTGATATCAAAATTCCAACAGATTTCAAAATGCCTGCCGACGGAGTAAACGTGCGTTGGCCGGATGCGCCTATGGCGCAGGAAGAGCGCCTCAACAAATATAAGATTTACGCCGCCAGAGCATTTGCGCTGGCGAATGATCTGAATAAGATTGTTATAGACACTAAAAAGCCGCGCTTAGGCATTATTACTGCCGGTAAGTCTTATCTCGATGTTTTACAGGCATTTGATGACTTAGGCATCGACGAAGAGACTGCTGCGGCAATTGGTATTCGAGTTTACAAAGTAGGTATGCCTTGGCCGCTGGAGCCGATAAAGACGCACGAGTTCGCTTCAGGCTTACAAGAAATTTTAGTCGTTGAGGAAAAACGCTCGGTTATAGAAGACCAGCTAACGGGTCAACTTTATAACTGGCCGATCAAAGATCGACCTCGCGTGGTCGGCGAGTATGACGAGAACGGCAAGGATTTATTGACCAATCTTGGCGAGCTAACGCCAGCGATGATAGCGCGAGCGATTGCGTCGCGAATCGATGCGTTCTATACGAGCGACAAAATTGAAGCTCGAATCAAATTCATCAATCGCAAAGAGCGCACCTTAATGAAGGAGCGTAAAGTTACCGAACGCAAAGCGTCATTCTGTTCCGGTTGTCCACACAACACCTCAACCGAAGTGCCTGAGGGCTCGGTGGCGGGTGGCGGTATTGGGTGCCACTACATGAGTACCTGGATGACCAACCGCCCTGCGCACAACTTTACCCACATGGGTGGTGAGGGCGTTACTTGGACAGGTATGTCGGCGTTCACTGAAACAGAGCATATATTCCAAAATCTGGGTGACGGAACGTATTTTCATTCAGGTATTTTGGCGATCCGTCAAAGCGTGTCGTCCAAGGTTAATATCACCTACAAGATTTTGAAAAACGGCGCGGTCGCGATGACTGGCGGTCAAGAAGTCGATGGTGAACTGTCGATGCCGCGTTTGGTATCGCAGTTAAAAGGCGAGGGTGTCGCTCGTATCGATATTGTTTCCGATGAGCCAAAACAGTTTGAAGGTTTGCGCAGCGACCTAGTCGGCGTATGGCATCGCGATGACCTATTGTTGGTTCAAGACAAGCTTCGTAAGACTAAGGGCACCACCGTGCTTATCTACGAACAGGCGTGCGCTACCGCTAAACGTCGTGCACGCAAACGAGGTTTAGCTCCGCAAGCTAAAGAGCGCGTAATTATCAATAGCGCTGTGTGCGAAGGCTGTGGCGATTGCGGCAAGAAGTCGAATTGCTTGTCGGTTATTCCTAAAGAAACCGAACTGGGCCGTAAACGACAAATTGATCAAGCGGCTTGTAACCAAGACCTTTCCTGTGTGAAAGGTTTTTGCCCAAGTTTTGTGACCATTAGCGGAGCACAATTAAAGAAACGCGCCAGTGTTGACGCTTTAGAGGCTTTTGCTGACTTGCCTGATCCAGTTCAACCGAGCTTGAATCAACCTTGGAATGTGGTCGTCACCGGTATTGGTGGTACGGGCGTACTGACCGTTGCCGCGGTGCTCGCGATGGCTGGTCATTTGGAGTACAAGGGCGTTGCAACAATGAATCAAACGGGTCTCGCGCAAAAATTTGGTCCAGTTGTGAGTCATCTGCGCATCGCTGAAAACCAAGAAGACATTCATGCGGTTCGCATTCCCGCGGGCGATGCTGATCTGATGATCGGCTGTGATTTAGCCGTAAGCGCGTCTGACGATGCATTAGCTAAACTGCATATGGAGCGCAGCCATGCTGTGATTAACGACACATTGGCGGCAACCGCGGCCTTCATCGACGATCCGGATGTGGTGTTCCATATTGACCCAATGAAGGAATCGATTAAGAACGAGCTTCAGGCCGAAAACGCATTATTCATCCCGGCGGGTGAAATCGCCTCAGCCCTGATGGGCGACAGCATTGCCACGAATCTATTTATGGTGGGCGTCGCTTACCAACGTGGATTAATACCCTTGCACCAAGACTCGATTTTTCGTGCCCTAGAACTCAACGGAGTTGCTGTTGACTTCAACAAGAAAGCGTTCGTTTGGGGCCGTATGAGTGTTGTTGATCAAGCGCAAGTTGAAGCGGCTGCACAAATTGATACCTCTAAGCCTGAGCGGCTTGAGGGTCTTAACGACATTATCGAATTCCGCTATAACGACTTGATAGCGTATCAAGATCAAGCGTATGCAGATCGTTACAAAGCCTTTGTTGAACAAGTAAGAACGGCTGAAGCGGCGGTTACCAAAGACGAGAAACGGCCTCTAACGCTGGCCGT
>CAZOIG010000174.1:0-2136 GCA_964579235.1 uncultured Gammaproteobacteria bacterium | reverse complement strand
ACTTCGGCGGCCAGTAATTGCCCGGCGGGTGAGGGCAAAGAAAGCCCGAGTAATGCATCCGGTAGAACCGGTGAGCATAGGTGAGTAACATTATTCACCACGACATGACAAGTTTAGGAGAGGTGGCAGAGCGGCTGAATGCACCGGTCTTGAAAACCGGCAAGGGTTAATAGCCCTTCGTGGGTTCAAATCCCACCCTCTCCGCCATTAAACAAAAAAGCCCACATTCTTGTGAATGTGGGCTTTTTTGTTATTGGTAGTGGGAGGACAGTTTTTAATCCGATTAGGGTTGAAAAAATCCTGGGGCGATTTTCAACAGCCGCAGGCCGCTCAAAGCGCGAAGCCCTTGGATGCAGGCTTTGTTACTTGACTCTTTCTAAGCATTGGACTTCAGATATTTTTGCAAAACAAAAGGTAATTTAGCTCGCCTATTACTCCACAGCATTAAGTAATTATGTGGCGGGCCCAAATATTGGATATATTAGGAAACATGAGCAAATTAAACTTGGTTTCTAATATTTGGCACCACCCTGCTAATCAGGGAAAGCGTTTAACAACGCTGCTTCGGTCGATAGTGTTTGTACTGCGCAAACGCTTTGTTAGACGAGACTTCACGTTTAGATTTCATAACTCACTCCTGCTGTCACACCCCAGCAGTAAATCCAGCTCTAGTGCGGTCTACTTCTCTGGCTTGCCAGACTATTGGGAAATGCAGTTTTTAAAGTCCTATTTGCGACCCGGCGATAAGGTGATAGATATTGGAGCAAATGTTGGGCTGTATACGGTGTATATGGCAGAACTCGTTGGTAAGGAAGGCAGTGTGGATGCCTTCGAGCCAAGCGAGAGCACGTTCGCACTTTTAGCTGAGAACTTAAAAGCCAATGCTCTCTCTAACGTAAGCGCTCATAAACTGGCTTGCACCAACTGCAACGGTCGTCTTGGTTTTGAAAGTGGTGATGACCACTCTCTCTCTCATGTCATAGCAGACACCTCAGAAGAAACGAAACTCCACGTAGAGGGCGTTCGCCTTGAAACATATTTGCACGAGTCTAGTTTTAGCTTTGCCAAACTGGATATCGAGGGCCATGAGCCGTTTGCAATCGAAGGAATGGGGTCATGGCTCGAGCGGAAAATCCCTCCCGTGTTTCTCATTGAAATGGGCGGTCTATCAAATCAATATGGAATTCGCACGGACGAGTTCATTGCTCGTTTAAACCATATGGAATACTCCATATACACCTATGACCCGGTTAAAAACGAGCTCGTAGAAAGCGTAAGACATTGGGAAAGAAACGAGCAAAATGTATTAGCCATCGCAAACGACAGAGTTGCTGAAGTGAAAAGTCGATTGACTGCTTTGAGACCACATATAGGCCCTTGAAGCCAGAGTAACTTGGAAACATAGCTTAGACCATAATTAAGAAAGCCACCTTTAACAGTTCATTAGGCGACCTTATAAGTGCCAAAAGCCGATTCGAAGGAGGCTTAGCTTAGACCAATTACTGTGAAAACGACTCAGGACATTTTGATTCTGACAGCTCGAATACCCAAACATTTGATATCCTGAACCTAATCTGACAACCCAGCACAGTCACTCGCGAGATCTCGGATCACACCCCAGTTTTGGTTTGCTACCGCGTCGTTTGGTATTAGCCAGCTTCCGCCTACTGCGATAACGTTATCGAGCGCTAGTAGGTCTTCGCAGGTTTCTCTGCTGACTCCGCCGGTTGGGCAAAACTTAACATCTGGGAACGGGCCGCCAAAGGCTTTGAGGGCTTTAGCGCTGCCGACTAGGTTTGCAGGAAACAGCTTACATTCAGTGATACCCGCACTGGTGGCCAGCATGATATCTGAAGCCGTGGCAACACCGGGCATGAAAGGTTGGGAGTGATTGGCCGATACCTCTAGCAATTGTGATGAAACGCCAGGGCTAACCACCGCTTGTGCGCCTGCGGAGCAAACGGCTTCGTATTGCGCTGGCGAGGTAACTGTTCCTGCTATCACGAGCATATCTTTGAAGTTGTTGCGGATCAGTTCAATAGCGGCAAGACCGAACTCTGTTCTAAGTGTGATTTCAATACAACGAACGCCGCCTTCTAACAGCGCTGTAACCACCTGATTGGCTTGCTCCTCATT
>CAZOIG010000173.1:0-5926 GCA_964579235.1 uncultured Gammaproteobacteria bacterium | reverse complement strand
ACTACACCACGCGAGCACGCGTGTCGGAAGTCATTCTAGCCGCATCGGCATGCAGAACTGCGGTGAGCGAGTTTGTTGCAGCAAATGGTGCACTACCAGCAACTACTGTAAACGTTTGCGGCCCAAATGCCAGTAACCAGGTTTCTGGGGTCGCATCTGCGGGTGGAGCGAGCGCTGGCTTAATCACGGCCTCAGCTCAGAATATTGCTGGTGTTACTGACGGTCAGACGATCACGCTAGCACCTACTCTAAATGCTGCTGGCACGCAAGTCGCAACTTGGGCATGCGGTGGAACTATCAACGCTTCCTTTAGACCTGCAAGTTGCCAAGGCTAATAACCTGCGCATTCATGGGTCAGCAATTTTGATCCAAATAGGAAGCCCACAACGAAAGTTGTGGGCTTTTTTTTCAACCACGCCTCGTCTCGTAAGCAACGGAATTGTGAAAATATCTTACCGTATAATTGCCAACGAAGTGCGTATCCGATAGTTGACACGGGCACTTTGCATTACTAGCTTCGAGCGATAATTGATGCGCAAATTAAGCACCATCGCTCACTTATTTTGGCACTGGCCAGCGCGCTAACACTTTTTAGCGCGTTTACGCAATTTGATATACAATGGTGAGTAATAAATCGAAGCGCAATCCAAGCTTTCAACCTCAATATGAACAAGTCTGTAGAGCAGCCAAAACTGATAAGGGCACTAGTCAATCTTGGGCTTGCAGATGCTAACGCTGTCACCAGCATCAATCAAAGCGGCAGAGAGCCGCGCAAACTTCTTGAGGAGATCAGCAACAAGGGTATCGCTTCCTCTGAAGCGATAGCGCAAGGTTTTTCAAACACCTTTGGCAACCCACGTGTGGACTTGAGTGCCTTTGATGAGACCACATTTCCTGCCCTTCAGCTAGACTCAAAACTATTAGAGAACCACTTTGTCTTACCGATAGCTCAAAGAGGCCAAAAACTTTTTGTAGCTATTTCAGACCCGACCAACAACACGGCTCTGGAGGAAATCCAATTTGCAACTGGACTTCATGTGGTTCCAATCATCTCTGGTTGGCAGGGTTTAGCTGCTGCAACGCAGACTTTTCAAGACTCGCAAAGTGGAACACTTGAGGAATACCTTGGCGACACAGACATGGATCTGGAGCTTTCTCCAGAGGACGATGAGGAAGAGGAAGAACAAGGTGGTTTCGACCCGAACGAAGCGCCAATTGTTAAATATGTTAATAAGATACTAGTCGACGCCATAAGCCGTGGGGCATCTGATATCCACATAGAACCTTTCGAGTATGAATTGAGAATCAGGTCTAGGATTGACGGCATATTGCACAACATCACCTCTCAACCCATGAATCTAGCGCCACGCATAATTGCGCGCATCAAGATTATTGCCAAACTAGACATCGCTGAACGCAGGGCACCTCAAGACGGGCGAGTAAAACTTAAAGTATCCCAAAACAAATCATTCGACTTTCGAGTCAACACGCTACCGACCGTCTACGGTGAAAAGGTAGTAATGCGTATTTTGGACTCAAGCTCGGCAAATTTGGACTTGAACATTTTGGGGTTCACCGATGATCAGCTTGCGCTCTATTCAGACGTGATCAATCAACCTTACGGGATGGTCTTGATTACAGGACCAACTGGTAGTGGTAAAACTGTTACGCTGTATTCTGCGCTGAATAAAATTAACGACCCAACGAAAAACATCTCTACCGTAGAAGATCCAGTAGAGATCCAGCTACCGGGCATTACGCAAGTCAATATCAACGAGCGAGCGAATCTAGACTTCGCGAGCGCGCTGCGAGCTTTTCTAAGACAAGACCCCGACATTATCATGCTGGGCGAGATACGTGACTTGGAGACGGCGGAAATCGCGATTAAGGCCTCACAAACTGGCCACATGGTATTTTCGACCTTACATACAAACGATGCGCCTGCGACGCTTACAAGGTTGCTAAACATGGGGGTCCCTGCCTTTAACGTTGCGTCTGCCGTCAGTCTAATTGTTGCCCAGCGTCTGGCGAGAACACTGTGCAAGAACTGCAAGATCGAGTCAGAGGTTCCGGAAAAAACTTTGCTTGAGTTTGGGTTCAGTAAGGAGCAGCTAAAACAGAACACGATCTATGAGCCTAACGCAGACGGCTGTCAACATTGCACTCAAGGATACAAAGGTCGAACGGGACTGTTTCAAGTGATGCAATTGAGCAAAAAAATGAAACAGCTCATTATGGAAGGCTGTACTGAAAAAGACATCGAAAATGCTGCAAAAGAAGATGGTGTTATGGATCTTCGTCATGCGGGCATGCAAAAAATATTGGATGGGGTAACATCACTGGTTGAAATTGAGCGGGTAACCAATAGCTAAGTGGTTGAATAGATTCGTTTTTTTTGTGATGCCGAACGAGCAGTCGATCGGGTCAAATCAAGCAGCATATCGACCATAAAATTGAAAGTAACAAGAGTGTTAGAACCCAACTATGGCTGTTAAAAAGCAACAAAAGGTATTTGAATTTGCATGGGAAGGCGTTAATCAAAAACGCTCTCCAGTAAGCGGCGAGATAGACGCACCGTCGTTATCTCAGGCTAAAGCAATGCTGAGGCAGCGCGGAGTTCGGGTTACTAAGCTAAAGCGTAAGCCTCAGCCACTGTTCGCTAAGGCCAAGCCTGTCAAAACTGAAGACATAAGTTTCGCGTCTCGGCAAATGGCCACTATGATTGGAGCGGGCATACCAATCGCACAAACTGTCAAAGCGATTGGTAAGGGACACGAGAGCGCTGCGATGGAAAAACTCATGATGGAGATTCATCGTGAGGTAGAGTCTGGCTCCGCACTTAGCATCGCCTTATCTAAACATCCAGAGCACTTTAACCGACTCTTTGTAAGCCTGACCGAAGCAGGGGAAGAATCAGGCAAACTCGATACCATGTTGGATAGAGTTGCAACCTATAATGAGAAGCTAGAGGCTTTGAAGAGCAAAGTTAAATCAGCACTTTCTTACCCTATTGCTGTTTTAGTTATTGCGGTAGTAATCAGCATTTTGTTGTTGCTATTCGTGATCCCAACGTTCGAAGGGCTCTTTCAAAGTGTAGGCGCTGATTTACCTACGTTGACACGCGTCATAGTTGATATGTCAAAGTGGATGCAAAACAGTTGGTACATACTTCTCGCTGTTATTGTCGCCTCGGCTATGGCCTTTAATTATGCGTATAAGCGCTCGCCAAAACTACAATACAGTATCGATCACTTGTTGATTCGAATGCCAATTTTTGGAGTCATTGTCAGAAAGTCGGCACTTGCGAGATTTGCTAGAACTTTGGGGATTATTTTTGGTGCGGGCGTACCATTGGTAGACGGCATGAATACAGTTGGATCTGCAACTGGTAACAGGGTGTATCAAAGAGCTGTTTCTGAAGTAAAAAACGAAATCAGTACCGGGCGAAGCCTAGAACAGGCCATGGCAAACACTAAGGTCTTTCCAAACATGATGCTACAAATGGTTTCTAGTGGTGAAGAGTCCGGTGAACTAGAAGTCATGTTAGACAAAGTTGCGGACTTTTTCGAGCGAGAAGTTGACGATGCCGTTGACTCAATGAGCAGCTTGATTGAGCCACTCATTATTGTTGTCCTGGGCACTATCATCGGCACGATGGTTCTTGCTATGTATTTACCAATTTTCAAAATGGCGTCAGTATTCTAACTCCCATGCTCGATACATTCGCGCTGATCGCTTCGCTGCCAATCGAGTTCCACGTTGGTCTTGCCTTTATATTTGGGCTGTTGACGGGCAGTTTTTTAAACGTCGTGATATTCCGTTTGCCTCGCCGGATGCAGCACCAATGGTCGGCGCAGTCTTATGAGTGGCTGAATAAAACTGACTACCCCGAGCCTGCGCCAGCTGGTTTGGTATTCCCTGCGTCGCATTGTATGAGTTGCAACACGCCACTCAAGCCTTGGCACAACATCCCAGTGGTTAGCTTTTTGGCTCTTCGCGCAAAATGCGCCAGCTGCAAAACCCCAATCTCTTGGCGGTACCCCTTGGTTGAGTTACTTACCGCCGTGTTAAGCGCAGCCGCGATCTACCACTTTGGTTGGATCTGGCAAGGTGCTGCGGCGGTTTTGCTCACTTGGGCATTGATCGCCTTAAGTTTTATCGATATTGATCATCAGCTATTACCCGACGACATCGTTATTCCGATGCTTTGGCTGGGCATGGCATTGAGCGTGACACCACTTTTTGCCACGCCATTAGACGCTATTCTGGGCGCGATTTTTGGCTACCTATCGTTTTGGAGTGTGTTTCATGTATTCCGCTTGCTTACTGGCAAGGAAGGCATGGGCCACGGTGACTTCAAACTCATGGCGATGTTTGGCGCTTGGCTGGGCTGGCAGTATCTGCCACAGATCATCATGCTATCGACATTGGTGGGAAGCGTGGTTGGCATAGCTATGATCGTGTTCAGTAAACAAGACTCTCAAAAAACGATTCCGTTTGGGCCTTATATTGCAATCGCAGGCTGGTGCGCCCTACTTTGGGGTGCTGAAATCAACCAAGCCTACTTTGATTACGCTGGCCTTTGAGCTGACGTAGCACTGTCACTGTCATTTAGCCCAAATCGGGCATGAGCTAGTCCCTAAATAAGTATGAGCGCACGAGCAAGCACTATGATCATTGGTCTAACCGGAGGCATCGGCAGCGGTAAAACCGTTGCCTCTGACTATTTTGCGGAGCTTGGCGTACCGATTATCGACACCGATGTGATTGCACGCAAAATTGTGGAACCTGGCCAGCCTGCTTTGGCCGCCTTAGTCGACGCATTTGGTGACGATATTTTGCTTGAGGCGGTCGACGGAGAGCGCGCATTGGATCGCGACTCATTGCGTAAGCTGGCGTTTTCTAATGCTGAGAACAAAGCCAAACTTGACGCAATTACCCATCCCGCCATCCGCGAGGAAACCCAGCACCAATTAGCTTCAGTCGATTACCCCTACTGCATTGTGGTTGTGCCCTTACTCACGGCAGATTCGCCATTTACTCAGATTATGCAACGGGTGATTGCGGTAACGTGCCAAACAGAAACTCGCATAACACGGGTAATGAAACGCTCTCAACTGAGCCGCGATGCCGTGCTCAGAATAATGGCTACCCAACTCACTGATGAGCAACGCGCAGCCTTTGCAGATGATGTGATTGCTAACGATGGCACACTGAACGATGTGAAACTGGCCGTTGAGGCACTGCACGAGACCTACCTTGAGTTAGCCAAGGTCTCTATCAATACACAGGCCTAGCTGGGGTAGCGCTCGATCAAGCGCTTTATGATCGCAGTATTACCGGATAAAAAATCGATCTGGGCAAGTTCAGACAGAGCCACCCATTTGATCGCCTGCCCCTCACGCGCTACCGCAGAATTAGAAAACGAATCGACGACTCGCACAAAAAGCCGCACATCCCGATCGGGGTAACTGTGTTCTTGCAGCATAAATTCAGATGAAGAGTTCACCCTAATCCCGACTTCTTCTGCCAACTCCCGCTCTAGGGCTTGGGCAGCGTTTTCGCCAGATTCGAGCTTTCCCCCCGGGAACTCCCACTTCTGGTAGTAGGCATCTTGCTTGACCCTCTGGCCAAGGAGTACCCGTGGCTGCTGATCAAACACAACGCCCACCGCTACCTCAATAATCTGCCTTGCAGCGGCGTCGGACGTTTCTACAGAATTAGCCATAACGCCAGATTAACTGCGGTAGTCCGCATTAATGCTCACGTAACCATGCGACAAATCGGTTGTCCAAACGTGAAAACGGTGTTCGCCTAGGTTCAGGTCCACACTGATCACGATCTCTGCTTTATCAAATTCAGCTTGCCCAGCCGCTTCGGTGTAATGAGCATCTGGCTGACCTTGGGTAAGCAGTCGAACGCCGTT
>CAZOIG010000172.1:0-3336 GCA_964579235.1 uncultured Gammaproteobacteria bacterium | reverse complement strand
GAAACCAAACTGGTGGTGGTTGTTTTACCGTGAGTGCCTGCAACCGCAATACCCTGCTGAAATCGCATCAACTCACCGAGCATCTCAGCTCGCGGGATAACCGGAATACGTGCATCTAAGGCACCCGCCACTTCAGGGTTAGTGTGATCAATCGCTGAAGAAACCACTACTACGTCAGCGTTGGCAATGTGCGCCACATCGTGACCAATATTGACGACCACTCCGGCTTCTTGCAAACGTTTGGTCACCGGACCAGCCATGATGTCTGAACCGCTCACACCGTAGTCCAGGTTAACCAAAACCTCTGCGATGCCCGACATACCACTGCCGCCAACGCCCACAAAATGAATGTTCTTTACGCGTTTACGCATTGAGCCACTCCTCGCATATCGCGACCACATCATCCAAAGCGTTCGGCTTGTGCAAGCTTCCTGCGTGCTTTGCCATTTCTTTGAGTGCGGTCGGCGTATTAATCAAATCTTTAATACTGTTCAACAAGGCATCGCCCTTGAGATCGGCGTCGCCAACAGCAACGGCGCCGCCCGCCGCGACCAAAAAGTCAGCGTTACGATCTTGATGGTCGCCAGCTGAAAATGGGTATGGCACCAAAATACTTGGCTTAGCAGCCGCGCATAGTTCAGCAATGGTCATCGCACCGGCTCGACACACAACTAAATCTGCCCACTGCAAGGCCTCGGCCATATCATCAACAAACTCACTGACTCGAACCTTCAGGTCGGCAGCGTCTGCGTTTGCGTAAGCCGCCTCGACTGGCTGATGACGATCGCGACCAGATTGATGCCAAACATCCAAGCCGCGCTCATGCTCTACTGTTAAATACTCAGCAATTTTGGCAAATGCGCTGGGTAAGTGGCGATTAAACGAGAGCGCACCTTGACTGCCTCCAATCACCAACACGCGCAAGGCGTTACCGTCTGATTTTGACTCTCGCAACTGCCCAGCTTGTATATCCTGACGCACAGGATTACCCACCCAAGTACTGTTGGCTGGCAAATCAATCACGTTCGGAAAACCCGTTAAAACCCGAGAGGCTATTTTCGCTAAGTAGCGATTGGTCAAGCCGGCAACCGCGTTTTGCTCGTGAATGACCAATGGCGTCGCCAATAAACGCGCTGCCAAGCCACCGGGGCCAGCTACAAAACCACCCATGCCTAAAACCAACTGGGGTCGGTGGCGCATAAGAATTCGAGCTGCTTGCCATAGAGCTCGCAGCAATTTGAAAGGCGCCAGCAATAGACTGGCTCGACTAGAGCCGCGCATGCCTTCTATTGTGATCCAATCAATAGGAATGCCGGCTTGTGGCACCACACGCGCCTCTAGGCCGCGCTGTGTACCCATCCAACGCACGGGAACGCCCTTAGCCTGTAGTTGCTGAGCAACTGCAAGCGCAGGGAATACGTGTCCACCCGTACCACCCGCCATAATCATCAAACCGCCTTGGCTCATTGTCGAGTCCTCCGCGATGCTTTCTTGGGCAATGGATTAACCACAGCTCGTTGCTTTGTTTGTCGGTCTACTGCAAACAATAGGCCAAGCGCAAAGCAGGTAATCAACATGCTGCTACCACCGTAACTAATTAGCGGTAGCGTTAGGCCTTTTGTGGGTAATGCGCCCAGATTTACGCCCATGTTGATAATCGCCTGCAACACAATTAGAAACGCAACGCCCTGAGCCAAACGCGCCGCAAAGACACGCCCAACGAGTTCAGCCGCGCGCGAAATAACCAAAGCACGGTGTAAAAACACGGCAAATAAGGCAATCACCAAGACTAAGCCAATCAGGCCCAGCTCTTCGCCGATGACTGCAAAAATAAAGTCGTTGTTAGCGTGCGGTAGGTAATACAGCTTTTGAATGCTGGCTCCCAAACCCACGCCAAAAATTTCGCCGCGCCCAACCGCTATTAAGGCTTGAGTCAACTGAAAGCCGGAATCAAACGGATCGGCCCACGGGTCACGAAAGCTGATTAGGCGGTTCATCCTATAGGCTGACGTCGTAATCATCACAAACATCGCCAAACCAGCAGCAGTAATACAGAATAGTGTGTGCGAGAGGCGAATACCGCCTAAAAACATCATTAAACCGACGGTACAGGTGATCACAAAAAAGCTGCCGAAATCGGGCTGTGTCAGCAACAAACCAGCAAAAATAACCAGCACAATCCCAACATTTACGATGCCCTTTGAAAATTTCTGCAGCTCAGCTTGACGGCGCGTAAGGTAGCTCGCCACATAAATGACGACAGCTAACTTGGCATACTCCGCGGGCTGAATCGACACACCTGCGAAGACAAGCCAGCGACGACTACCGTTGAGCTCTACGCCAGCCAGTAAGACGGCACTCAGACCAAGCATGGCCATCAAAAGAATGGGCATACTCAAGCGGTTCCAAAATTCGATGGGAATATGCGCAACCACCAAAGCGATGATCAGCCCCACAGCAACGTGTGCAGCTTGGCGCCAAAAAGCGTCGGTGTTAACGGCGTTGGTGTCGCCCATGCCAATCGATGCTGAATACACCATTAGCAAGCCCAGCATTAGCAATGCCACGACCACACCCAGCAATGCCGCGTCAACGGCGTACTGCTTGCCCTGCACAGAATTACGAGTAGCTTGTAAGGTAGCTTGGCTCATCCTGACACCTCACCCAATAAGAGTCTTTCAGACTCAATACCCTTGAGTTCACTAATGCAGTGAACGAAGTCATCACCGCGCGCCATGTAGTTCGGATACATATCAAAACTCGCGCAGGCCGGACTTAAAAGAATCAAATCGCCATTTGACGCCAACGAATTTGCTCGCTGCACTGCGTCTTGCATTGATGTGGCTGACGATACCTCAACCAGACCGGCCAAGGCCGAGGCTATCTTATCGCCGTCCGCGCCGAGAGTAATTAGGTGCTTAATGCGTGAAGCTTGAACATTCGCCAGTTCGGAAAAGTCCGCACCCTTGCCATCACCACCAGCGATCCACACAATATTTTGTTCAATACTGTTAATCGCTGAGATCGCGGCACCCGGGTTCGTCGCTTTTGAGTCGTTCACCCAATGCACACCTTCCAGCAAGGCAACAGTTTGCATTCGATGATCCAAACCATGGAATTGCTTAACTGCTTCAACCATCGCAGTTGAGTCCAGGTCGAAATCGCCTAATAAGGCAAATGCCGCTAGGACGTTGCTCACGTTATGCAAACCGACTAGAGGTATGTCGCGCAATGGCATAAGCTTTTGCTTGCCGTGCATAAGCCAACGGCGACCCTGCAATCGACTTACTCCGTACTCACATTCATCTGAGGGCGCTTGCAAGCCAAAACGCACCA
>CAZOIG010000171.1:0-5552 GCA_964579235.1 uncultured Gammaproteobacteria bacterium | reverse complement strand
GGCCCTGCCTGTTTACGCTTGCGCGTTCAGCTGCAACAGCCGGAATTAAACAGTATTACTGCGCGCGTTCTGCTCGATGACTCGCTCTACGAAGACTTATGCACTTGGGTTAACAGTCACTATCGCGACCGACTAGCCTTTGAAGACTTACGCGATCCACAGCTCATTGACGAACTTAAAGCGGCTGCCAGTGCGCTTGAAAACGTACTCACAATGCCCGGTCTATACGAGCTTAGTTAGTCTGGTTTGGCTTACTTTTTGTCTGTCGCATTACTGTCATACGGCAGTCTTGCGACTGGCGCAAACGCGTCGTACCCTAATTCTTCATTCAATGGTCTTATGCACACTCCTTAAAAACACAAGCGCTCATAGGGCGCAGGAGTTGGGTAATGACGACCCCCATTTTCAGCAAGGCAAACGACGTGATCAAAATCACCAACCCAAAATTCGTTTTCGAGCACGAAGGCAATGAAATAGTCTGGGTACTGCAGCTACTCACCGGCATAAAGACAATTTATGTGAACGGCGAACTTAAACAACGTAATTACTCAGTCTGGTGTCGCTCGGCACACCATACTTTAGAGATTGATGGGAAAACCTACGATCTCGGTATTCGTCAGGACAGCAGCGAGACCTTCGATTTTAAAGAAATCAACGCGCCCTTGGTGGCTTCGCTGAGCGTTGACGATACGCCGATTGAAAACCGACGCTATGTGATCAATCGCAGCGATGTCACCAAGCATATGATTTACAGCGTAATGCTGGGCGCGATCTGTGGCTTCAGCGTAAGTTATTTTACATAAGCCTCGCCTACTATCAATTTAAGACTAAAGACATGTTAGTAGACGCACGAAAACTAAAGCAATTGAGGCTAGAGAAAAACTGGACTCAAACGCAATTAGCCGAGCAGTCGCACCTCAGCCTGCGCACTGTGCAGCGCGTGGAAAAAGACGGTGTCGCCTCTCACGAAACGGTGGCTGCGTATTGCGCGGTGTTTGAAATGCCAAACTCGGAGTTCTTACTCACCGCAGAGCAATTTGAAAAAGAGGCCAGCAGCGTCTCGCGATGGCCAAGCTTAATGTTCGTACTTTTAGGTTTTTTGTTAGGCAGCGGAGTAACCGCAGCCATTGGCTATCTCTTTTAGTTACGCCATTTATCTGCGATTCGGGGATTTATACACCTGACCGTCCTTCATCACGAAGTCCACATTTTCAAGCAACGAGATATCGTTAATTGGACTGCCTCTGACCGCGATAATGTCTGCGTAGCGGCCCGCTTCCAGCACCCCAAGCTCCTGGTTTTTCAATACTTCAGCGGCGTTTACCGTCGCTGACTGCAAAGCTTGCATGGGAGTCATTCCAAACTGCACCATCCTTGACAGCTGCTTTAGGTTATCGCCGTGCGGGAAACCTCCAGCATCCGTGCCGAACACGATTTTTACCCCCGCCTTAACCGCTCTTGAAAAGTGTTCTCTTTGTTTTGCACCAACAGAGCGCTCCTTATCAAGACTCGCCTGGGAAATACCCACTGCGGCGCCTTCGCTTAAGATGTACTCGGTGATGTAAATATCCATTGATAAGGCTGTACCTTTAGCCTTAGCGAGTCGGATTCCTTCGTCATCAATAAAGCTTGCATGCTCTATGGAATCAACGCCAGCTCGTATTGCATCATTGATACCTTGGGCTCCATGCGCATGTGCGGCGACCGTCACGCCGCGGCGATGTGCTTCTTCCACAATTGCGGTCATTTCCTCTAGCGATAACTCTGATGCGCCCACGGCTGTACCTTTGGACAACACCCCACCCGTAGCTTTGATTTTTATAAGGTCCGCGCCGTACTTAACATTTTCTCTAACCTGCCGCACCGCATCCCAAGGGCCATCAACTACGCCAATAACACCAACTTGCATCTCTTGAGGTAGACGATTCTCATCGCCATGTCCGCCGGTTATTTGCAGAGACGGGCCACTGACAAACATTCTTGGGCCGACAAAGTCGCCGTCGTTAATGGCGTTTCGCATATCAACATCAACAAAGTCTGGCGCCCCCAGGTTGCGAACTGTCGTCACGCCAGCCATTAACGTAAGCCTGGCCGCTTTCACTCCGGCGAGCGCTCGGCGAGTTTTGGATGTCGCCACACGCAATAAGCCATGCTGCGCCGCATTGTTCGCAAGGTGCGTATGCATGTCGATCATCCCTGGCATTACAGTGTGACCACGCAGATCAATCAACTCATCACCTGGTTCCACCGCGGTCGAATCCGATGAGAGCACACCAACAATGCGCTGCCCTTCGACTTCTAGGCGCGCATTTTGTACCACTTTGCCAGCAACGACGTCGACATAGGCATCTGCAATAATGATTGTTTTTGCCATGCTGGGCGAAACGCTCTGAACCGTTAGAACACTCAAGACAACAAGCAATTGGAGAGTGACTTTAGCGTATGGGTGCATAATTAGGTCCTAACAAGTTAGTTTCTGAAAAGTTGTTTGGCGTTGGCTATTTAGTCAAATAAGGACTAAAAAACGTCTGCCCGATGAGGAGCTATGCTATTCCCGCAAAAGGATTTTTGAGATATCGATCTTACCGTCTGCGCCCGTGATCTTTTGGCGCAGGCGACGCATCCCGCTTAACCAGCGATTTACGTCACTGCCTCTTAATGCTGCAAAGTCACCTACCTCTGGGTGCGGAAGGATCAAAAAGGTTTCATCGTTAATGCCTTTTACGATTACATCGGCACATTGTTCTGGTGTCAGCAAGCCTTGTGGCAGTTCATCATCGCCCGTGCGTTTCGCGTCGCCAATAATGTCTGTGTTTACGTATTGTGGACAAACTACCGACACCTTTACGCCGTCGTCAGCGTGCCCAATATGCAAGGACTCGGCCAACGAAACGGCAGCGTGTTTGGTTGCTGAGTAAGCCGAATCAGAAATCTGTGCAAGTAAGCCAGCGGCAGACGCCACATTAACCAAGTAGCCATCGCCACGAGCGATCATCTTGGGCAAAAGCTCGCGACTCGCATAAACATGCGCCATAACATGAACATCCCACTGCTTTTGCCAAATTTCATTACTGGCAGAGGCAACATGACTAGGCTCTGCCGAAGCAAAGCCAGCATTTGAAACAAACACGTCCACCTGACCGTAAGACTCTTCGGCCAAGGCAATTAGCGCTTTGATTTGAGACTCGTCTGCAACGTCACAAGCATAGGCCTTGCCGCCGACTTGGTCTGCAACACTCTGTGCTGCCTCAAGATTAAGGTCTGACACCACTACGTTTGCGCCTTGCTGAGCCATCGCTTTGGCAAGCGCTGTACCGATGCCACCTGCACCGCCAGTAATTACGGCGGTTTTGTTATTTAGATCCATTGAATAGTCCTTGTTTGGTTTTTTGTTAAGTGCTGATTATTCGCGTTCTGCTTGTTGAGTTTCTTCTGGGTGAACGCGGCTTTACGTTTGACTGCCGTCGATATCCAAAATCACCTTACCACGCGCCTTACGACCCGTGAGGTGGTCAAAGGCTTTTGCGTAATCTTCAAACGCAAACACATCCGTTACAGTAGGCGAGAGCTTACCTTGAGCAAACAAACCCCATAGCTCTTTGACATTATTGAGATGCTCTGCGGTTTCTTGCTGGGTAAACGCACCCCAAAAGACGCCAACAATTGACGCGCCTTTGAGCAGAGCCAAGTTAATCGGCAACTTGGGAATATCACCCGCCGCAAACCCGATGACCAAGTGGCGACCATTCCAGGCTATCGAGCGAAAAGCAGTTTCTGTGATTTCCCCACCGACAGGATCGTAAATCACATCCACACCCTTACCAGCGGTAATTTCTTTAATCCGCGACCTCAAGTCTTCTTCGGTGTAGTTAATCAAATGGGTAGCACCCATGGACTGAGCCAAATCTAATTTATCTTGGCTACTGGCAGCCGCTATTACGGTAGCGCCCATTTGTGCCGCCAGTTCAACCGCGGTTATTCCAACGCCGCCACCTGCACCCAAGACTAAAACGGTTTCGCCCGCCTGTAGATTTGCGCGCTGTTTCAAAGCATGGTGCGAGGTAAAGTACGTCATACCAATGCCCGCCGCCTGCAAAAATGATTGCTTCGGCGGTTTAGGCACGACCATCATGGCAGGAACCGTGGCTTTCTCACAGAAACCACCGTGAGAGCCAATGAAAATGACCTCTTCGCCAACTTTCACATTCGAAACGTTCTCGCCTATAGCTGAAACAACCCCCGCGGCTTCTGCACCTGGGATAAACGGCAGTTCAGGCTGAACTTGATACTTGCCTTCAATAATTAGGGTATCAGGGAAATTTAGGCCAGCCGCCTTTACATCAACCACTACTTCATTTGGTCCTGGCACGGGATCAGGCCAGTTTTCTTCTAAACTAAGTTTGGTGGCGTTACCTAATTCTTTACACACTAGTGCGCGCATAGACTTCTCCTTTGTTTTTTGTTTTCGAGTGTTACTGGGGTAATTTGACAGATCAAACCTGGATGATCAACTGGGCTTTGTTCGAGCCGCTATGTTGGGAGTGTTGCCAGACGTTAAAAGCAAAACTTAAAAAAGGAGCCAAGTGGCTCCTTTTTTAATTTGGTCCGGTACTCGCTTAACTTGTACAGCGTGAATCTTGGCTCAATCCATAATACTGGTGTATGAATCAGAAAAGATATCGCGACCCAAAATCAGTTTCATGACTTCAGACGTACCAGCATAAATTCTTGAGATGCGCGCATCAGTGAACATTCTGCAAATATCGTACTCTTGCATATAGCCGGCACCGCCGTGCAATTGCACACCGAGGTCCATCATACGCCACTCTAGTTCGGCGCCAATCAGTTTAAGCTTCGCACCCATGTTGGCCGTTAGCTTACCTTCATTATGCATCGCTACACAGTGATCCAAATAGACCTGAGCTACTTCAATTTCGGCGTCCATTTCGGCCATCTTGAATTGCGTATTTTGAAAATCAGCAATGGTCTTACCGAAGGCTTTGCGCTGCATAACAAACTCACGCGTCACGTCAAAGGCCTTACGCGCGCCAGACAAAGTGCCTACCGCGTTCAATAGTCGTTCTTCAGCCAGACCTTCCATTAGGTAGAAAAAGCCTTTACCCGGCTCACCGAGTACATTTTCTTTGGGTATCTTGACGTTGTTAAAGAACAGCTCTGCGGTATCCTGAGCCTTAAGGCCCATTTTCTCCAAATTGCGTCCACGCTCGAAACCTTCCATACCACGTTCAACAACCATCAACACCATAGCGTGTGGATTGTCGGAACCTTCAAGTTTAGCGGCCACTACAATTAGGTCGGCGTTAATACCGTTGGAGATGTAGGTTTTAGAACCATTCAAGACAAAGTGATCGCCAGCGTCTTTCGCGGTCGAACGCATGCCAGACAAATCACTGCCGGCATCTGGCTCGGTCATCGCTACGGCAAGAATTTTCTCGCCCGATACACAGGGCGGCAGAAAGCGCTCGCGCTGCTCTTCAGTTGCGTATTTATACAGATAAGGGCCCACGAGACGACTGTGCAAAGTATTAAAC
>CAZOIG010000170.1:0-6407 GCA_964579235.1 uncultured Gammaproteobacteria bacterium | reverse complement strand
AGGTGTATTTATCGACGGTGTTTATCGTTCACGTTCTGCGGCTGCGATTTCCGATTTACCTAAATTGGAGCGCGTAGAGGTTCTTCGTGGTCCTCAAAGCACGCTGTTTGGTAAAAACGCGTCAGCTGGTGTAATCAGCGTCGTAACGGCTAAGCCATCTGGCGAAAAATACGGCCAAGTATCTGCTCAAGTGGGTAACTACGGTGCCTTCATGGCGCGCGGTTACTACGAAAACGCAATTAACGATAACGCTGCCTTCAGTATTTCTGCGAGTACCAATACTCGTGATGGTTATACGAAGAACCTTACGACAGGCACTGATATCAACAACCGTGATCGTCAAGCGTTCAGAGCTCAATTATTGCTAAACCCTAGCGATAACACTGAGATTCGCTTTATTGCTGACTACGACACGATTGATGAGCTGTGTTGTTCTGTTGTTAACCTAGTGGCAGGTCCAACTGTCCCAGCGATTAACTTTGCGGGCGGTCAAATCGTACCTAATGATCCAGAGGCACTTTCTACTTTCGGTAACATCGATACTGTTAACCAATTGGATAACTCAGGTATCTCGATGCAAATCGATCATGATTACGAGAACTTTGCGCTAACGTCTATTACGTCGTTCCGTAACGTTGATTCGTTCTCAAACATCGATGCTGACTTCACAAGTGCAGCTATCATTACTAACCCAATCTCTACCGATATTGATACGTTTACTCAAGAACTACGCTTGACGTCAACTAACGGTGACAAAGTTGACTGGATGGTTGGTGGTTTCTTCTTCGATGAGTCAATCGATTATGAAAACAACGTGAACTTCGGCGCGGGCTATCGCCCATACGTTGATGCTCTTTCTGGCGGCGGTGTTTCAGCTGTTGAAGGCATCTTAGGTCTTCCTTTCGGTACTTTTGGTGCGAATGGTGATCGTGTACGTGAAGTGTCAACTCTAGACAACCAAGCGATCTCTATTTTTGGTTCTCTTGATTTTCATATCAATGATCGTCTAACAGCGACTGTTGGTTTGAATTACACAGAAGATGACAAGAAAGCGACAACCGCTCAGACTGATCGAGATCCATTCTCATCAGTAGATTTGGTTGCTTTAGGTGGTGCATTGATTGCTGGTGGTTTGATTCAGCAAGGTGTTCCAGCTGCTCAAGCGGCGCAAATTGCTGCGAGCTTAGCGAACACATCAGCTAACCCAATTCTTCCTCTACAGCCATTGCAGTTCTTACCACCGTTTGTGGACTTCCCAAATGCGGTTGAGCCAGCAGAAACTAATGATGATGAACTGACTTACAACATTCGTTTGTCGTATGACTGGACTGATAACGTCAATGTTTATGCCGGTGTTTCAACTGGTTTCAAAGCAACATCTTGGAACTTGAGCCGTGATTCACGTCCGCTACCTTCAGATATCCCTGCTCTTGTTGCAGCTGGTCTTGGCCAACCAAACTTGGTCGGTGGTACGCGTTTCGCGGACCCTGAAGAAGCGACGGTTTATGAGATCGGTTTGAAAGCGTCATTTGATCGTGGTTCATTCAACATGGCCATCTTTGATCAATCGATCAAAGGCTTCCAATCAAACATTTTCACAGGTACGGGTTTCGCACTAGCGAGCGCGGGTGAGCAGTCAACTCAGGGTATGGAATTTGATCTACGATTCTTCCCAACTGAGTCTCTTGAGCTTACTCTTGCGGGTACTTTCCTAGATCCAATCTATGATTCTTTCGATCGTGCAGGCTTTGTTGCGCAAACAGGTGAGTTCTTCTCATTGACAGGTCAGCAACCAGCAAGCATTAACGAAGTATCAATGTCAGCTGGTGCAACGTATCGTTTCAATATTGGTAATAAAGACGCATTCTTGCGTGCAGATTACTTCTATGAAGATACTGTTCCGATTGGCGACCGTACTCCAGCGTTTCCAAACGACGTGTCTCAGTTTACTCGTGACTCTCGTAACTTGAACGTTTCAGCGGGTGTAACTACTGAAAATGGCCTAAGCGTTTCTGTTTGGGGCCGTAACGTAACAGATCACGTTTCACTGATTTCAGTATTCCCATCTGTTGCACAAGCAGGTAGCTTCTCTGGTTACAGAACACCACCGCGTACTTACGGTATCACTGTATCTAAAGAGTTCTAATCAAATGATTAGTTAGCAGTAAAAAGTTGCAAGAGCCTAGGCTCTTAAAACTAAAAGAAGCCGGAGGCCTAAAGCCCCCGGCTTTTTTTATGCCCATGGATGGGCAGTATGCTGCGAGAGGCATGGAGCCGAAGCAGTGCATGCCCATGGATGGGCAGTATGCTGCGAGAGGCATGAAAGGTAGGCGCATGTTACGTTGGCTATTATTCGCAATATACTCGTACACGCTGGCAAAAAGAGGTAGCCACCGACTTTCTTTTTGTAAGCTGCTGTATCCCCATGTAAACTGTTTCTCCCTATTTAAAACCAGTACGAATTGGAGTGATATGACTACGAGCCTATATAGCCTAAGTGTTGAATCTTACATTCAGTGTCTTGAAAGCCTTAGCCGCGTTATGGCAAAGGGCGAGACCCACTACCTATCAGAAAATTTAGATCCAAACGATATTCTTGGATTGCGGTTGTGCGATGACATGATGCCCTTCAAGTTTCAGGTGTTATCGGTAATTGGGCAAAGCGTCGGAACCATTGCTTCTCTGCGTTCGGGTGTAGCTAGCCCTCCAGGCAAATCTGAGAAAATGACCTTTAAACAATTACATGGCTTGGTCAACGATGCCATCGAAGAGTTGCGAAGTTTGACTCCTGAGGAAATCAATGGGCTTGCCGGTGGAGATGTGATGTTCGAGTTTGGCGAAACGCGTATTCCTTTTACTGCCGAAAACTATGTTTTATCTTTTTCACTGCCAAATCTGTACTTCCATGCCGCAACGGCTTATGACCTACTTAGGAAGGAAGGAGTTGCTCTAGGTAAGCGAGATTTTTTGGGTAAGCTAAAAATGAAAACGAGTTAGATTTTTTGGGGCTTTTGTGGAGCTTAAGGCGACACGCTTTTTCAACTCTTCAAATCCTCAACGATAAAACCAAAAACAAAAATTGAGAATTATTATGCAAAAATTGACTTTAATCATGGCTCTATCAGGTGTTTTAGCCGCCTGTGGTAGCGATACAACTAGCGTCAGTGCGCCTGCTGACTTCGACGCTCAGATCGAGCTAGCAAACCAGCAAATAGAAGAAGCTGGGTTGATGGAACGCGTTGGCGTTTTAGCTTCAGACGAATTCGAGGGTCGAGCGCCTTCTACTGCAGGAGGCCGCAAGACGGTTGAATATCTTGAGCAAGAGTTCGCAAAAGCAGGGCTAAAGCCTGCTTTTGAAAATGAAGATGGCGCCAGCTATCGGCAAGCCGTTGAGCTAATTGAGCAGACCGTGGTGAATGATCCACAAATCAGAATCAGCCATGCCAATGGCGAAAGCGAAGTTGTTTCATACGGCGACCATTCTATTGCTTTTACTAAGCGTGTAGCCGAATCATCAGAGCTAGTCGACTCGCAAATGGTGTTTGTCGGTTATGGCGTAGTGGCACCTGAGTATGGTTGGAATGATTATGAGGGTATCGATATGACTGGCAAGACAGCCGTTATATTGGTTAATGACCCCGGTTACCGCGCCGCAGACTCCGAGCTGTTTAAGGGTAATACCATGACCTACTATGGTCGTTGGACGTATAAGTACGAAGAGGCCGCGCGCCAAGGTGCAGCTGGCGCAATTGTGATCCATGAAACTGGTGCTGCGGGCTATCCATGGGAAGTCGTTGGAGTGGGCTGGTCAGGGCCACAATATATGCTGTACACCGAAGACGGTAATGCTGATGAGTCAGCGGTTGCCGCGTGGATATCCACCGAAGCTGCTGAAAACCTGATGGCTAAAAATGGCCTCGACTATGCAGAATTGGTAGAGCAAGCTGGAAAGGCAGAGTTCAAACCAGTTGTTCTAGACAGCACCATTAGTACCAGTTTAGAGCTAGAGAATAAGCGTTCGGTGTCCTATAACGTTGCCGGCAAAATAGATGGGTCAAAGCGTCCTGATGAAGCATTTATTTTTACTGCGCACTGGGACCACATGGGAGTCAAACCTGATGTGGACGGCGATGACAAGATTTACAATGGTGCCCAAGACAATGCGACGGGTACAGCGGGTCTAATTGAAATGGCAGAAGCGTTTATGGCAATGCCAAGTGCTCCAGAACGAAGCGTAGTTTTTCTGGCAGTAACCGCTGAAGAATCTGGCTTGTTGGGCTCAGCTCAGTACGCTGAAAATCCAGTATTCCCTATGAGTATGACGGTTGCTGGGATTAATACAGACAGCATGCCGACATGGGGAGAAACCAACGATGTTGTGGTAGTTGGTTACGGAAACTCGGAAATGGACACCCACCTCGCGGAAGTAGCTTCAAAACAAGGTAGAGTCTTGGTTCAAGAGCCGACTCCAGAGAAGGGGTTCTTCTATCGCTCAGATCACTTCAATCTGGCAAAGAAGGGCGTTCCTATGTTGTATGCCAAAGCGGGTACGGATGTAAGAGGCAAGCCTGTTGGTTACGGAAAGCAAGAGTCAGAACGTTATATTGCGGAGCGCTATCATAAGCCGGGCGACGAAATTCACGCAGAATGGGATAGCTCAGGAATTATTCAAGACCTGAAAATGAACTTTATGGTAGGCGTAAAGCTTGCCAATAGTGACGTCTGGCCGAAGTGGAGCGAAGGTAACGAATTCAAAGCGATTCGTGAGGCCTCACAAGCAAGCCAATAAAACTCGTCCGTTGTCTGGCTTCGTCAATCTAGAAACCCGATTCTAATTAGGGGGCGAATTCTAATTACACAGCATAGAATTCTGCCCATCAAAGCACTCCCTCACTCCTGAGAAACGCTGCGAACCTAAACAATCATATACTAGATACGGAGACCAGACATGGCGACGACTAAAACGACTACTGAAGCAACTAAAGCTGCAGTTGAAGAAACAAAGGCAGCTGTTGAAGCAACTAAGACAGCAGCAACAGCAACAAAAACTGCTGCAAAGAAGGCAACAAAAACCGCGGCTAAAAAAGTAACTAAGCCTGTTGCTAAGAAAGTAAGCAAACCAGCTGCCAAAAAAGCAACTGTGAAGAAAGAAGTTGTATCAACTAAAGCTAAAGTTGAGAAAGCAGTTGAAGACGTAAAAGAAGACGCAATCGAACTTGTTGAAGACGTTACAGAAACTGTAAACGAGAAACTCGAGTCAGCTCAAACTCTTGCCAAGCGTGTTTGGTTTGCAGGTCTCGGCGTAGTCGGTCGTTCTTCTGACGAGCTTCAAACTCGCTACACTAAAGCATCTGATGAATTTCAGTCACGTTACAACAAAGCATCAGATGAGCTTCAAGCTCGCTTTGAGCAAACTAAAGCTGACAGCGAACAGTTTGTAAAAGAACTCGTTGCTCGCGGCGAAAAAGTTCAAGACGAAGCGGAAGTTGCACTTAAAGAAGGTCGTGCTACGGTTGAAGAGCAAATTGAGGCAGCACGTAATCGTGTAACTTCAATGGTAGATGTAACAGCTCGCTTACAAGACGTATCAGACAAGCTTGAGTCACTAAGCAAAAGTTTGAAGAAAACTGCATAAGTCAGTTTTCCAAATTATTAAAAAGGCTCGCTAATAATAGCGAGCCTTTTTTTTGCGTATTAATCAGACTTATTCACTGATGGTGCGTCTTAGGTACTCGTCAAGAGTTCGGACTCCCCAGCCTGAGTAGCCCTTAGGGACTGTTGCCGTCGCTTTTTCATAGAAGTCTACACCAGCGATATCGAAGTGCGCCCAAACTTGATCTTCATCAACAAAGGAACCAATAAAAGCCGCCCCAACGCTCGCGCCTGGGCTGCCAACGCCGCTATTGATGATGTCACCGTACTCCGACTTTATTTGCTCAAAGTGGCTGTCGTCTAGCGGTAGTCGCCAAATATTTTCGCCTGCCGCTTTGGACGCCAGTTTCAGGTCTTCAATGATTGAATCATGGCGACCGAATATACCTGCATATTCATCGCCCAAGGCCCGTCCAACTGAGCCAGTCAATGTCGCAACGTCAATTAAGACACTTGGCTGGTAAGTTATCTGGCCATAATGTACTGCGTCGGCCAACACTAAGCGTCCTTCTGCATCAGTTGATGAAATCTCGATCGAGATGCCGCGCATCGACTTCAACAAATCGCCTGGTCTAGTCGCAGTGCCTGAAGGCATATTTTCGGCTAATGCAGCAATTGCAACCAAATTCAGGGGTGCCTCGCGTTTGGCAGCCGCGAACACTGTTCCAGTAACGATAGCCGCTCCGCCCAGATCACCTTTCATCATCCACATCTTATTATTGGGCTTAATTGATATGCCGCCGGTATCGAAGGTA
>CAZOIG010000169.1:0-5084 GCA_964579235.1 uncultured Gammaproteobacteria bacterium | reverse complement strand
AGGGAATTATTGACGGCTATTTGTTCAACTAACACTTTAAATCCTCTTGTGAGCGGTATTCAGTCTGCCGCTTTGTCAGCGGCTAGGGCATATTTATTTTGTGAGCTGGATTCTGTATTTCCGATCCCAATGGTAAACTGCGCCGCGCAATGCACGGCAATTTTGTCCAGCACGCTAAACCATACTAAGGCACACGACTTTGGCTCTTATCACTCTCAGCAATGCGGAACTCAGTTTCGGCGGCGACCCCATTTTAGACCAAGCCAATTTTATTATCGAACCCGGTGATCGGATCGGCTTGATTGGGCGCAATGGTGCGGGCAAATCTTCTTTACTCAAAGTGATCGAAGGCAGCGTACTACTCGATGGCGGCGAGATGCAAACTCAGGCGGGCACCGTTGTGAGTCGCCTAATACAAGAGGTGCCAAGCGATGGGGACATGAGCGTCGGCGCGATGGTTGCATTGGGCGACCCGCATGTTGGTGAAGCGCTGGCGCAGCTTTATGCGCTCGACACAGCAGACAATCAAGAGGCTAACAGCAACTTGCATCAGACCATTACTGAGCTTGATGGGTGGCCGGCGGATCAACGAGTAAAAATGCTCTGTTCTAAGTTTGAGCTAGACCCACAAGCTCGCTTTAGTGACCTATCTGGCGGACTCAAGCGCCGAGTCTTAATGGCCCAGGCTTTGGTTCCAGACCCTAGCATATTGCTACTCGACGAGCCGACCAACCATTTAGACATCGACACCATTATTTGGCTTGAGAACCTAGTAAAAGGTATGCGTTGCGCAGTCGTAATCGTCTCTCACGATCGAAGTTTTATTGATGCGCTCTGCACGCGCATTGTTGAGCTTGATCGTGGCTACATCAGCAACTATCCGGGCAATTACAAAGCGTATCTTGAGCTAAAGCAAAAGGCGCTTGAAGAAGAAGACCGCCACAATAAGAAATTTGATAAACGTTTAGCCGAAGAAGAAGTTTGGATCAGAAAAGGAATCCAAGCTCGGCGCACACGCAATGAGGGCAGAGTAAGAGCACTTATAAAAATGCGCGATGAGCGACGCCAGCGTAGAGAGCGGCAAGGAACTGCTAAGCTGTCGCTCAATCAGGGTGGCAAATCAGGAAAAATCGTAGTTGAAGCCGAGGGTTTAAGCGTCGCGTTTGAAAACCATGTGGTCGTCGACAACTTAGACCTGACGGTCATGCGAGGCGACCGTATTGGGCTTATTGGTCCAAATGGTTGCGGCAAATCGACGCTGATTAAAGCCTTAACCGGAGAATTAGAGGCGAGTGCAGGAACAGTAAAGCTAGGCACGAATCTGAAAATCGCCTATTTGGATCAGTATCGCGGAGCGATTCGTGATGACCTGAGCGTACAAGATAATGTTTCGGGCGAAACGGAAATCACGATCAACGGTCAGCGCAAACATATTCTTGGCTATTTACAAGATTTCCTGTTTACACCCGACCGAGCCCGCGCACCCGCCGCCAAATTATCCGGCGGGGAACGCAATCGAGTGATGCTCGCCAAATTGTTTACGCAGCCGTTTAATGTTCTGGTTCTGGACGAACCAACCAACGACCTAGATTACGAGACTCTAGAGTTGTTAGAGCAAATCTTGATGGATTTTGAAGGCACATTGTTATTAGCGAGCCATGACCGAGCGTTTCTGGATAACATAGTCACCAGCACTCTGGCGTTTGAAGGTCAGGGTAAAGTCTATGAATACGTTGGCGGCTACTCGGATTGGCTCGAACAACGCCGATCTAAACAAGAAAAGACCAAACCGAATGCCGACAAACGTGCCGAGCAAGCTGAGATTAAAAAGTCATCGGCTGCGCCAAGCATACCTAAACCCAAAAAATTGAGCTACAAACTGCAACGAGAACTAGAGCTATTACCCGCCAAGATTGAGGAGCTTGAAGCACTGATCGAAACCAAAGCGGGCGAAATGAATCATGCAGATTTTTACACACAAGCACCCGAAGCGATTAGCCAACACGCTGACGAGCTCAAACAAGCGCAGGACGAATTAAGTCATGCCTACACTCGTTGGGAAGAGCTAGAGGGCTAAAGTAGGGCTAAAGTAGGGCTAAAGTAAAAGAGCCTTAAATCAGGCAGCTAACCGTTTAGTCGCTTAAAGCCCTGCTCCAGATCCTCGATCAAGTCTTCGACTGCCTCAAGGCCAATGTGAAGCCGAATAAGATGTTGGTCCTTAGCTAGATTCGGAAATTGACGGTTGGATAATCCGTGAGCATGCAAAACAAGGCTTTCGTAACCGCCCCACGAAAAGCCTAGTTTAAAGTGCTGATAACCATTGAGCATGGCTGCAATGGACACCTCGTCGCCACCACGCACTACAAAAGCAAACAAGCCATTACCGCCGCTAAAATCCCGTTGATAGAATTCGTGACCTGGGCACTCGCGAAAGGCCGGATGCCGCACATGATCTACCTCAGCTCGCGAGTCTAACCAAGCGGCGATCTCTAACGCGCTCGCTTCGTGTTGTCGCAATCTGACCGACATCGTTCTTAACCCCCGCAACGCGGTGTAGACATCGTCGACCGACGCGCACAAACCTAATTGGTGCGATACTTTCTGAAGCCTCGCCCAGCTCGCTTGATTGGCGCAAGTCACCCCCAGCATCACATCCGAATGCCCGCAGATATACTTAGTCGCTGACTGCACGCTAATATCGATGCCCGCAGCAATCGGCACAAAGTTGTAGGCCGTCGCGTAGGTATTATCAATAATCGTAACGATGTCGTGTGACTTAGCCACGGATACGATTGTCGCCACATCCTGCACCTCCATTGTAAGGCTGCCTGGAGATTCAAGAAAAATGACTCGCGTATTGGGTTTTATTAGCCGTTCAAGGCTGCCGGCATCCAATGGATCGTAGTAATCCACAGCAATGCCTTTTTCGACCAACGTACCATCACAAAAGTCTCGGGTCGGCTCATAAACCGAATCCACCATCAGTAGGTGATCACCCGTATTTAAGAACGCCAGCAAAGCCGTGGTTAATGCACTAGTACCGCTCGGATAAACCAAACATCCCGCTGCTTGTTCCAGATCGCACATGGCATCCTGAAACGCAAAGGTAGTGGTGGTTCCACGTCGTCCGTAATACTCGACCTGCTCATCTCGCCGTTGTCCTGCCTCACGCATTGCTTGGACTGACTCGAATAGAATCGTCGAAGCGCGCACGATTTTAGGGTTAACCGCACTACCCGTGTACTGCTTATCTCGACCAAGGCTGACTAAGCGCGTGTCGACGCCATGCTTAGAATCCTTATTTTTATTCGTCAATTTGGATGCCCCATCTTTGTTGAATCAACAGCCCCATAATAATCAGCCCTAAGCCCACCAGCGTGCTTGAATAAATTGATTCCCCGAGCAATGTCGCGATAAATATTAGGGATAAAAAGGGAGAGAGAAAAATCAAATTAGCGATTCTTGATGTATTCGAGGCCAGCTTCATTGCGTACATCCAGAACACGAACGCTAAACCAATCTCAACTAAACCCACGTAGATACCGCCAAGCCAACCTTGTAGCGGGACACCCGTTGCAAAGCCTGCCAGATCACCACTAAACCAGAGGACCGCAAGCAACATAGGCAGAGCAAACAAGAAATTCAGGGCAAGACCCAAAATAGGCTCGCGGGAATCTTGACGGTTGAGTATCCAGTATCCCGACCAGATTAAGGTGCTGAGAAGCGCCATAGCAACGCCAAATAGGTTGCTGAAATTCAGGCCCAGCACGTCACCGCGTGTAGCGATAACCAGAACTCCCAAATAGCAAACCGCAGCTGCCACGATATCAAAACGACCGAGCCTATGACCCAAGATCGGGACTGCCATGAGCGTGAGTACGATTGCCCAGCTGTAATTAAGTGCCTGCGCTTCTTGCGCTGGCAATTGCGCATAGGCGTAAAACAAAACGATGTAATACAAAACAGGATTAAGCAGAGCGAAACCAAACGAGCGGAAGTAGGTTTGCGGCGACTGGGTAAACAGGTCTGCAAAGCGCCCTTGCCAGACTAGAAGCACCAAGAAGAAAATCAAGGCAGTTGTGCTCGCCAAAAAAATTAATTGCAATGGCGACAGATGCATCAGACTTAACTTGAATGCAGTGGCCACGGTGGACCAGCAAAAAACCGCTAACAGTGCGAATAGGGTTGCTCTAGATTGCGACACAGTGGTTGTCTGTAAAAGTTGAAGAATCTAGACGAAGCATATTACATAGCCGTAAGCATAAACATCCCTTTTAGCGAATCCAAACGGCTTCTCACTTCGTCTAAATAGGTAAGCACAAACACAAAGCGCAGTGATTAGGACTACGCTTTAGGTTTGAGTGAATACTCTTTGCTTGTTCAAGGGAAAGACCTGTTGTTGCAAGGATGCAATGAAAGCCTCGGACTTCGATCATCAGTCCGAGGCTTTTTATTTTTGTCACGCGTCAAAACGTAGTATGTGAGTGTGAAACATCTAATTCTCATACGCCACGCCAAATCCAGCTGGCGAAACCTAAACGTTGAAGACCATGACCGCGGCCTAAATAAGCGCGGCACACGCGATGTTCCTGTGATGGCAAAAAAGCTCGCGGACTTATTACTGATCGAAAGAGTCTCGCTCGATGCAGTGCTCAGCAGTTCGGCCATACGGGCTCGCCTATTAGCTGAACAAATAGCCTCGAGTTGCGACGCGACTCTTAATCTAGAGTCAGCGCTCTACACTTTTTCCAGCAGTCGGCTGTCTGAATTCATCACCAGAACACCCGACACCCTGACAAATATAGCGCTTGTGGGTCACAATCCTGCCATGAGCGAGCTCGCTGAGCAGTGGGCACCCCATGTCTTAAACCACATGCCAACCAGCGCATACTTAGCGCTGCGATGCGACATTGATAGCTGGTCCGAGCTACAAACCAATGCGAGCGGTAGGCAAAAATTCGATGTGCTTGACTTCAATTACCCAAAGCGAGACTGATTACGCTACCACATTACTTGGTGTAAACTAGTTTGCGGTAGGTTTTGTGCGTTAGCAAAGAAGGGGACAACATCATCTGAGATTTACT
>CAZOIG010000168.1:0-4222 GCA_964579235.1 uncultured Gammaproteobacteria bacterium | reverse complement strand
GCAACTTGCGCGCTAAATGTGTAGGCGCACATCCACATCGCTGGAAGTGCTATCGCCATTTGTTCTAAGGTATTGACCTGTACCCGCAGGTGCCGTTCAAAGTCTTCACTGCCTGTAACGGCGGGTGCTTGGATATTATTTCTCCCACGGGCGCTACCGACGGCAGACATAAGGTAGATATAATGCAGCAAAATCAACGTGGTGATAAGAACAACGTATTCCATCTTCATACTCCTTGTTTTTTGTTTTCTCGAGCGATAATCATATAGGCTTGAGCCCAGCCTTGCACTACAATTGCCGCCCTGATACCGGGCTTGGCTAGATTAAAGCTTAGGTTTGCACAATTACAAAAAAGGAATGTCCCATGGCCAGACGCCGACGCCGTCAGAAAATAGATCCAACTCCGCAAACAGTTAACATCGACTCCTTGGCCCACGATGGTCGTGGCGTTGGTCGTGATGCAGAGGGTAAGGTTGTATTTGTCGACTACGCTTTGCCAGAGGAACAGGTTGAGTTCGTACCGCAAATGAAGCGGGCGGGGCATCTCTTTGGTACCACCCAAACAGTATTACAGAAGTCGGCGCATCGTATTGAGCCGCGTTGTGAGGTATTTGGTCAGTGCGGCGGCTGCGTTTTGCAACACCTTGATGCGGATAAGGCGATCGAATATAAGTCAGAGCAATTGCTCGAGAATTTCAAGAAGATTGGCAATGTTGTCCCGCAGGAAGTTCTAGAACCATTGGTTCGTGAGCGTTGGGGCTATCGTCGCAGAGCTCGCTTGGGCGCCAAATTTGTGCCCAAAAAAGGCGGCTTGATCGTTGGCTTCCGCGAGCGCAATTCTAGCTTTATCCAGCCCATAGATCGCTGCCATGTGCTCGATCAAAATGTCTCAGCAATGATCCCAGCGCTGCGCGATGTACTTTCCACCTTGTCGTGTAACCACCAAATTCCACAAATTGAAATAGCCGTGGCTGACAATTCAATTGTGTTAGTGATTCGCCACCTCGAGGCTTTCAACGATGAAGATTTAGCTAACCTCACCGAGTTTGCCAAAACGCAAGAAATACAGCTGTTTTTACAGCCGAACAATCTTAAGAGCGTACACCCACTGTATCCAGAGAATCCAGATCCCTTGATTTACAGCTTAGAAGAGCACGATATTGTGGTCGAATTTTTGCCGACTGATTTCATTCAAGTGAATGGTGCAATTAATAAGGCGCTGGTGTCTAAGGCGATTGATTTACTGGATTTGCAAGCAGGCGAAACCGCACTGGATTTGTTTTCGGGTGTAGGCAATTTCACTTTACCGCTGGCTCGAGCAGCCGATTCGGTGGTGGGGGTAGAGGGTGACCATGCCTTGGTAGAACGTGCCAACCACAATAAGGCGCTAAACAAACTCGACAACGTTGAGTTCTTTTACGGCGATTTGTTCAAGGAAGACATGAGTTCAGAGTCGCACGGCGACTGGCTGAATCGTAAATTTGATAAGGTGTTACTCGACCCACCACGATCTGGCGCAGCCGAAATGGTAAAGCGGATTGGCCAATTTGCGCCAAGTAAAATAGTCTATGTTTCTTGTGGGCCCGCGACTCTAGCGCGTGATGCAGGTGCCTTGGTGCATGAGCACGGGTATACCCTGACCAAAGCAGGTGTCATTGACATGTTTCCGCACACTGCGCATGTTGAGTCAATTGCTGTATTCGAGCGGATAGACTGAGTTTGGACGTTGCGTTGGCTGTTGCTGGAAACCGCTAGCTCGGCGTGATCGGTCAAAACACAAGGTCGTTGGCATGCTCGCAGCACTGTGTTAGTTTGCTCGCATAACAATAAATCGAGATGGCGCTCGCGATTCGCGACGCCGCTCAAAGATTTGCTTGAAACCCGAAGCTCAGGGTTTTGAGACCTCAAGGGAGTTCACTATGCCATTGCAAACTGTTCAGTTCGCTGTCTTTTTATTCGTTACCGCGCTTATTGGTTTTCTCACCTACTTGAAGTGCCGCAGCGCGCCCGAGCAAAAAGACGACTCTACCGATGCTGAAAATAAAGAGGTGTTCTTGGCGGGCGGTGGTCTTACCTGGATTTTTGTGGCGGGCTCAATCACGCTAACTAATTTAAGTACCGATCAGCTAGTCGGTATGAACGGCGGCCAAATGGCGCTGCTGGCGTTGTGGGAACTGTCAGCCGTTGTGGGTTTGATCATTTTGGCGAAGGTATTTTTGCCCATCTATTATCGCTACCAGTGCACTACGACGACTGAGCTTTTAGAGAAGCGCTACCATAATCACCACATCCGAGCCGTGGTCGGCGCCTTGTTCTTGTTGGGTAATATCTTTATCTTTTTGCCCGCGGTGCTGTATACCGGTTCGTTGTTCATGCAAACCATGTTCGGTCTTGAAGTGAGCTTGATCAATATCGCAGTGATCTTCGCTATCGTGGGTGCGGGCTACGCCGTCTTGGGCGGGCTTAGAGCGGTCGCGGTTTCCGACACCTATAGCGGCGTGCTTTTACTAAGTTTAGGCATGTTAGTAGTCTATCTCGCGGTGGACGCAATCAACTGGGATTTCTCCGGTATACCCGCCGAGCGACTAACCCTAATCGGCGACAGTGATTCTGCGATACCTTGGCATACATTGCTCACTGGGATGATCTTTATTCAAATTTTCTATTGGGGTACCAACCAGACGATCACGCAAAGGGCCATGGCCTCGCCAACGGTTGAGGAAGGTCAAAAAGGGGTGTTGGCGGCGGCGATCATTCGGTTGCTGGTTGTACCACCATTGATTGTTTTACCCGGCATTGTTTCTTACAAGCTGTATGGCGATATTGGTGATGCCGCCTACGGTCGCATAGTTGGTGACGTGCTTCCGATGTGGCTTTCAGGAGCTTTCGCCGCGGCCCTAGCGGCTGCGGTACTCACGACGTTCAATAGTATTTTGAATTCTTCTTCGGCGCTGTATGTGTGTGACATTCATGAACGTTATTTTGTAAAGCAGGGCGCCAAGCTCAATGTGCCGAAACTCAACCTGTATGTCACGATTGTGTTTATCGCGATCGCGCTGTGTTTGGTGCCTGTTTACGCGAATTCCGACAGTATTATTAATACCCTGCAGCGACTCTATGGGCTGCTGAGTATGCCGATCTTGTCTTGTTTTATTGTGGCGTTGTTGTTTAGAAACGCCCAATATCAGTCGGCTTTGGCGGCCGTTATTTTTGGGGTATTACTCTATGCGCTGTTTGAATTTGTGATTCAGCCTTTCGGGCTACACTATATCCATCTGATGTTCATTACCCTAGTCAGTACAGTGATGTTCGCGCTCATCGTCAACCGGATCTTCTTTAAAGAGTTCCCAGAGTTTTCCTTAGACGTGTTCAGAGCTAAAGCCTAAGTCTGAGGCTAAATGTGTCGGACTATCTGTGCCGAACTAACTGTGCCGAAGTAGTCTATGTCTCGCCCAGAGCTTTGCGGTATACATCGTCGAGCTGCGTAGCAATCTGTCTCCAAGAGAAGTGCGCTTGGCTTGCAGAACGGGCGGCGCGGCCCATCTGTGCTAATTGCTCGGGCTGTTCAAAGAGTCGAGCAATAGCATCCCCTAAGTTGAGCTTCGGATCATCTAAGTCGATGACCGCACCTAACTGATACTCTTCAATAAAGCTGTGTAGGCCCACGCCCAAACTGACAAGTGCTGGCAGGCCTGCGTTTAATGCTTCGAGTACGCTGATGCCAAAATTTTCACTGGCGGAAGGCAATAGGTAGAGGTCGGAACCTAACAACAGTTCGCGTTTTGCTTGGCCGTCTACAAAGCCAAGCAAATGGACTCTTGAACTTAAGTGCAGACGTTCGATCTCTTGCTGTATCTGCTGTTTGTAAGCCGTTTCACCACTGCCCGCAACGACAAGGTGAGTTTGAGCTAAGTCTACGTGTTTAGACAATTGGATAAGAATTCTTTCCAAACCCTTCTTGGGATGAAGCCGAGCGAGAAACAGCAATAAGCCGCTACTCGAAGGTACTTTAAGGCGATCGCGAAGTATTCGGCTGGATTCTTTGCGGAGTGCATCGATATCCGGATTGGCATTGCCAGATTGACCAACCTGATCACGAATTCCGAGCGGCACCATCGTTGGATTAAGCGTAGAGTCGAACAGCTTAACTTGCTCATACTCAGACTGACTGGTTGTCTGTATGAACGCCGCAGACCTAAGATTTTGGTGTTCAAAAGCCTTA
>CAZOIG010000167.1:0-7073 GCA_964579235.1 uncultured Gammaproteobacteria bacterium | reverse complement strand
AACATTTGGTCAAGCCTTGTCTGCTCGGGTTCTTGGTCACGTGGCAGGCCAATCGTCATTTTGGTGTGCCCATGCATGGGAGCATGCGTATAGGTCGAAAACAGCTTGTCCCACCAAATAAGAAAGAAACCATAATTGGTGTCTTGCTCATTGCGATGAATAGAATGGTGCGCTCGGTGCACATCAGGCGTCACTATTACCCAGCGCAGAGCCCTGTCTAACCAGGCCGGGAGATAAACATTGCTGTGGTTGAAAGCAGGGCCAACAAATAGCAACAACACAAACACCGCAACGGCCATCGTTGACGCACCAACTAAGGCCACGACCGCAGCTTTGTAAAACGATGACAATACAAGCTCAAGAGGATGAAAACGCACCGCGGTGGACACGTCCATCTCGCGGTCTGCGTGATGCACTTTATGCATGCGCCACAGCAATGGAATTTTGTGCGTTGCGACGTGCTGCAGGTAAATCGCAAAGTCGAGAATGATCACTGCCAAAACGAGCTCTATAGCTGACGGCAGCGCAATCAAATTGAATAGGCCAAAGCCTTGAGTCGCGGCGGTTGCGGCAATTGCAACTAGGGATACTGGCACAAGAAAACGAGTGATCAGCGCATTCAACGCAAACAAAGCCATGTTATGAATGAAGCGCGTTTGCCCCCACACATTAAACAGTTTGCGACGCGGAAATAGAATTTGCAGCATCAAAAATGCGCAAAAACAAAAAAACGGCACCAAACTGAGTAAAACGGCGTTAGTCACTATTTATGGCGTATTCAATCTTGGTATTAAGAGTCGACCTTCTGGCCTTCTAGCCACTTAATCAGTGGTGTCCATTCCTGCATATCCACCGACACTTCGCTCAACGGCATCTCGAATAGGCCCACGCCTGTATCAGCCGCTTTAACGTAGTTTTGCGAATTACGAAGCGTACCCACAGTAGGAATATCCAATGTTTTCAAAAATCGTTGCAACACATCAAACGACTTGTAGTTGCGCTGCGCCCGATTCGCTACCACTCCGAATATGGCGTTGGAGTTGTTCTTTTTAACTTTGGCGACAATTTGCGCCACAAAGGTTGCGGTTGCGCGCATATCTATAGCGCTTGGTAGAACTGGGATAATCACCACATCAACCATCTTTATAAGCTTAGCTAATTTGGTGTTATCGGTTCGTGCAGGCGCGTCGTAAATAATCCGCTCTGTGTCGCTAGACGGAAATATATTGCCTTTTAGTCCGTCAAAACCCTGTATTTTTGGCTCATCTTTGGGTCGAGCCTGAAGCCACTGTAAAGAAGACTTCTGCGGGTCCAGATCGACCAGCGCTACCGAAGTGTTCCAAACGGCGTAATAACTGGCTAAGTTTGTAGCTATTGTGGTCTTTCCACATCCCCCTTTGGGGTTTACGACTAAAATTGAACGCATACAATGGCCCTCAAAGACTTAAATTTACAGCTAGGTACTAGCAATACTGCGATTCAGCATACTATTATTTCATTTTTATGCCAATTCGCAGACCATTATCTCAACTTCTCAATGCTAATCTCACTGCACAAGAAATAGGCCTTACATCTGTCTAGTTAAATGGCGCGGCTGCAACGTAACTGAACCGGTCCTAGCGCCCCACAAATACTCCATCAACCCAATTCCCAAGCGGTAATCTTAATTTGAAGCTTCCCATACTGGTCTTAGAAGACGAAAAAGAAATTGCGGATACTCTAATTTACGCGTTGAACTCAGATCGTTTCGAGGTTGATTGGGCCGCAGACTGTGCGTCGGCGCAAGCATTGCTGGACACCAAAACCTATGCGCTCGGTGTATTTGATGTCGGTTTGCCAGACGGCGATGGCTTTGAGTTCTTGAAACATTTGCGACAAAGCCGTAATCCAAATAACGACATCCCCGTTATATTTTTAACCGCTCGCAACGAAGAAATCGATCGGATCGTAGGCCTTGAAATTGGCGCAGATGATTACGTTTGCAAGCCATTCAGTCCGCGCGAGCTTAGCGCGCGCGTAAAGGTAATACTCAAACGAGTTACGCCCAAAGATGAACCGCAAAACTCGTCGAACGAAAACTTAAAACAGAATGACCATCTATTCGAACAGGATGTGAGTAAACGCACCATTAGCTTAAGCGGCCAAACTCTAGACTTAACTCGCGCCGAGTACCTACTCATGAGTTGCATGCTCGAGCGTCCCGGCCAAGTATTTAGTCGACGGCAGTTAATCGAGAACGTGTGGTCGGCTAATCATCCATCGGATGATCGCGCCATAGACACGCATATAAAGACGCTTCGAGCCAAACTCAGAACTTACAATCCTCACACTGACTTCATAGTGACCCACCGTGGTTTTGGCTACAGTTTAGACATCTAGTTCAGTAGACCCAGCTATGAAAATCAGTTACAGCATCCGCGCCTTTATCGCCTATTTCGTGATTCTCGGCTCGCTCATGTGGTTCCTCCTCGACAACGCGATCGAACGGTTAAACGTAGGCATGCGTCAATCAGCCGAAAGCGTTTTGGTCGATACCGCCAACCTATTGGCCACCAAAATTGAATTAGAGCTCGCGAAAGATGCCTCGCTGCGTGACTCTTCTGCTGCGTTAGAAACGCTATTTTCAGCGGCTCGAGAGCGCGAGCTCGTAGCGCAGATCTATCAGGTTACCAAAACTCGCATCGACACAGCAGTGTACGTAACCGATCAAAAAGGCATAGTCATATACGACTCCAACAACGAAAAACTAGGTTCTGATTTTTCACAATGGCGCGATGTACGGCTCACTCTTGAGGGCGAATACGGTGCTCGCACGAGTTTTGTCGACGCCGCTCGAACCGAACCTGAAGACACCAAAGCCATGTACGTGGCCGCGCCTCTGCGTTTACGCGACTCGATCATCGGCGTTGTAAGCGTATCCAAGCCGATTGCCAGCCTAGAGGCGCACTTGGTCACTGAATCGCAACAGCTCCAACGCTATGCCTTTGCGCTGGTGTTTTTGGGCTTAGTCACGGCATACGTACTGTCACTTTGGTTCACTTATGCCTTAAATAAAATCGCTGGCTTCGCCAACAAAATGGCGGACGGTAAGCAGGTTGATACACCTGTGTTTAAAGACTCGCGCTTAGATGACCTGACTCAATCGATCGCGCACATGCGCCATCAACTCGACGGTAAGGAATACGTAGAAAACTACATTCACAGTCTCACCCATGAATTGAAAACACCACTCACCAGTATTCAAGGCGCCGTAGAGCTTCTCAATGAAAATATGCCGCTGGAGGATCGACGACGTTTTCTCAACAACATTCTGACGTCGAATCAGCGGATGTCGCGATTAGTTGAAAAAATGCTATCGCTCGCGAAACTTGAGGGACTGTCTGAATTGGTCGATACCGCAGAATTCGACTTAGTTGGACCAATAGCGAGGCTAAGCGAAGAGCGCTCACCGCGTCTCGCGGCCAATGATCTAAGCATAGAGTACGCCTTGCATGGCAGCACGATTGACGCCGTTCAATTTCTCAAGGCCGCGAAACAGAGTCAACAAGAGTTAGGTTTTGTTTGCCTTGGAGATCGCACCTTAATAACCCAAGCGGTTGCCAACCTATTAGACAATGCCATCAGCTTTGCCGACGCAGGCAGTACAATTCGTATAGAGCTCGAACAAAAGCCAATTGGTTCATCGGCTGAAGCAAACAACACAAGGCTATTTAGTGTTGTGGTTAAGAACCGAGGGCCGGTTATCCCAGCGTACGCGCTGCCCAAACTGTATGACCGTTTCTTTTCTTTGCCCCGCCGCGCCGACGGCAATCAATCAAAAAGTACTGGGCTTGGCTTGAGCTTCGTTAAGGAAATCATGAAGTTGCACAATGGCATGGTGAATATCGAAAACACTCCCAATGGCGTCTCAGCCAAAATCTCTTGGCGTTTTTAGAACACCGTCGAACCTCATGCAACGCACTCACTGATTAGTTCAGTACTTGCGTGATGAGCAAAGCTCACACAATCCCCACAATACTTCGCAAAGCCCCCATCGAGTCTCCATCTCGCTAGCGCATAGTTCGCTGCATGGAATGAAGTCGAACACGGACGTTCCATTCAATGCTTTTCGTAACGAGAAGCCTTCCTCCAACATGAGATGAATCGGGAGCAACACCATGCGTAAAAACCCTCCGCAACACGCAACCCCCAAACGACGATCAGCCTATTTCATAGCCGCTGTATTTCTAATTTTAGCCTGTGCCCTAAGCTATTCTGGGCACGCGTTAAGCACTACTGGCACGATGCAAACCAGTGTTGGTGAGCTCGAACTGCAAAGCGAAGACGGTTCTTATGCGCACACAGCGCCACTGCTGAATACCAAAATTTCTGGGCAGGTCGAAGGGCTTGTTGTGTCGCTCAGTGTTGAGCAGGTATTCAAAAACCCCAGCGACCAATGGTTACATGGGCGCTACGTCTTTCCTTTGCCGGATACCGCAGCAATAGACAGCTTGACCATCAAGATCGGCGATCGAATTATCACAGGCAAGATTCAAGAAAAAGCCCAAGCCAAGAAGACCTTTGAGAAGGCCAAACGCGAAGGCAAAAAAGCTGGACTGCTAGAGCAGCACCGCCCCAATCTATTCAGTATCGCGGTGGCCAATATCGCCCCCCATGAAGAGCTCACCGCGACCATTACCTTCATTGACCAAGTTGAGTACCAAGACGATGTTTTCTCTCTCCGATTACCCACCACGCTTACACCGCGCTATGTACCGAATTTACGCAACGCTCATAGCTCAGAATCACCTGAACGGCCATTGGCTTCACTCGGAGTATCAACAACTGAGTTACACAATATTGAGGCGGTTACGCCCCCTCAAACCTATCATTACCCTCAGCAAACATCTCATACTTTCAGTATGGATATAGAGCTCAACGCCGGGTACTCATTAGAGGCAGTAAGAAGCTCAACGCACCGCATCAACGTGCGTTATCCAGACAATGAGCAGGCTGCCGTCTCGCTCGCTAACGGTACCGCGCGGTTAAATGCTGATCTCGTGCTCGAATGGCAAACGGCTGTTGGTCAAAGCCCGAAGGCCCAACTGTTTCAGGAAAAGACTAAAGACGGTTACTACTCACTTTTGATGGTACAAGCGCCCGAGTCAGGCGCGACGATTAGCCTGCCGAAGAACGTAACGTTTATTATCGATTCTTCTGGATCAATGGCTGGCGAACCCATGCGCCAAGCACAACAAGCCTTGCTGAATGGTTTAAGCCTGCTAAGCCCGGTCGATCGATTTAATATTATCGACTTTGACAGCCGCTATACGCCCCTCTTCCAAACACCGCAATACGCCAACCGCAGCAACATTCAACAAGGCATACAGATGGTGAATCGCTTAGATGCCGATGGCGGTACTGAGATGGGACCAGCCTTAGAGTACGCCTTACGGCACAGTGGCGATGACCTTGACGCCAATGAGCTAAAACAAGTTATCTTCATTACCGATGGCGCGGTGTACAACGAGGTCGAGCTTTTTACTGTGATCAAGTCATTAATCGGTGACACTCGACTCTTTACCGTCGGTATTGGTGCTGCCCCAAACACCTACTTTATGCATAAGGCAGCACAGTTTGGCAGAGGCCAAGCGGTCATGATCAATGATCTAAAAGCGGTCAATCAACGAGTCACCCGACTATTCAAAACTCTGTCTGCGCCAGTGCTACGCGATCTCGACATCGACTGGGGCCAAGCAGTGGAACACTTCCCAAGTAACTTGCCCGACTTGTATCAAGGCGAGCCGATACAAGTTGTTGTGCATTCGAAACGACCACTCAAGAACATCAAGCTCTATGGCCGTATGCTGGGCGAAGAGTGGAAAAGCGCTTTGCGCTCAAAGGCAAGCTCAGCCTCTAACCCCGTGCGTTTAGACATTGTTTGGGCGCGTCAGAAAATAGCCGATCTAATGGATTCGTTGGTCTACGATGGCGCGTCGAATGAACAAGAGAAAAAGGCCTCAGTCGAAAACCAAGTACTGCAACTCGGATTACGTCATCAACTGTTGACCAAGTTCACCTCATTCGTTGCAGTGGAAGAAGTGGTCTCACGTCCACTCGGACAACGCGCCAATAACAAGCAAATCCCTAACCTGATGCCCAAGGGCAGCACTATGAAGATGCCGCAGACGGCGACTTTCGCTGAATTGCTTCTGTGGCTAGGCCTACTGCTGATTGGACTCGGTGTGTTTACGAGCCGCAACGGGGTGTTTCATGAGACTCATTAATAAGTTCAAACACACTTCATCGCTATTCGCTGGATTGCTGATACTCGGTGGCTTAGGTTTGATTGCTAATGGTGGCTACATGATTGCCAAAGCGCAACTGGCGCAAGTACTGCTTTCCAAAAGTTGGTCTTCCAGTTTAGCGGACGGTGGAGCGCGTCGCCCCTGGGCATGGGCAGATACCCACGTTGCGGCGCGCATACAGTTTCTGAGTTTAGACGAAGAGCGCTATGTAATGCGCGACGTGTCGGGCGAATCTCTGGCCTTCGGGCCAGGGATTGTGGAGCACGCTAACAGCGGCGCACCCAGCCAAGAAAACACCCACAGCGGCATAGCCATCGCAGGACACCGAGATTCTCACTTTGGAGTGCTACAGCATTTGCAAACTGACGATCTCATTCAAGTTGAAACGATCAAGCAGATGCCAGTGCGCTTCAAAGTGGTTTCGAGCACGGTGGTCGACACCCGCCATCAAAGTCTAGCGCCACCCGCTCAAAACGAATTAGTGCTCATTACCTGCTTTCCATTCGAGTCGATCGTACCGGGTGGCCCATTGCGCTACGTTGTCTTTGCGGTTCGCGCGGACGATTCAGCAAATGACGCTACTGTAGTAGATAAGGTTGAAGTCGGGCTAGAGCAACACGGCGCGAACATCTAAAACGCCGCGATTAGCCCGAACCAAACAACGCCTCCGAGCCAGCCATTATTCAAAAAGGCCTGAAAACAAGGTAATCGCTCACGCTCATTGATTAAAACTTGTTGATAGATAAATAGGCCAGCAGCAATCGCGAGCGCGAGATAAAAACTGCT
>CAZOIG010000166.1:0-2001 GCA_964579235.1 uncultured Gammaproteobacteria bacterium | reverse complement strand
GCACATCAGCGAGGGCAACTGCAGTTTTTCGCTCACTTGAGCGAGCTTGAAGAGGAAAGCGCCTTTATTAAGTGGCTTGCGCCGCTGCGCAAATGTGAATGGGTGGTGTATGCCAGACAGCCCTTTGCCGGACCGAAAGCGGTGCTCGCTTACTTGTCTCGATACACTCACCGAGTGGCAATATCTAACAGCCGCCTGGTCTCTATGGACAGCGAGCACATTCAGTTTCGCTACAAGAATTATCGAGCCAACGCGCGTAAACGCTATGGCGTTATGTCGTTGAGCATTGATGAATTCATTCGCCGCTTTCTCCTGCATGTGCTGCCCTCGGGTTTCCATCGAATACGCCACTATGGCTTGATATCGAATACGGGCAGCAAAAAGAATCTAGCGAAGGTTCGAGCACTCCTGAACGTCAAGGCAGAGGATGTGGTTGACAGTGCGGTGGAAAAAGATACGGGTGACACGGTCTACGTGTGCTCGGAATGCGGTGGCCCGATGGTCATCAAAGAGACGTTGCTAAGCCAGCTCAATCCCAGGGCATCACCCACGCTGCATTAAGGTGACATCCGGATGCTGTTGATTACTGACTGCGGTTGGTAAGGAGCGAACGCGTGCATGAAAAAAATATCCGAAAAATCGCGCTATACTCGAAGGTGGCTAGCTCGAAAAATGGAGCTTACCGATGAACATCAACCCTCGTCATTTGAAAAATCAGTTCGCATCAGCCCCGATAAATACAACCCCAGCGTTACTTTCCCCATAACCCAAAATCATCCCGCGGTTTCGTCATTGTAGGCCTGTCAAACACCAGCCTGAATGCGTGCTATTCGGGTGGGTTGATTGTTAAGCTGGTGTCTAACAACCCTTAACAAAGCGGTCATTGGAGACGCGCCAGGCGCGTCGCCTCTTTAATCCAAAACTGATTTTCTCGCTCCGCTTCTAAACATCTGAACCAAGCTATGTAGCGGTCTCGATAGTGCGTCGCTACACCTCGGAATCTCCTCATAAAAGTTCGCCATCGAGCGATAAAACCATTGAGTCTTTGAATGCTATACACACCATCAACCTTTGCCTTCTTACCCTTATCTGGAACCATGCGCTTGTGCTGTATCGGGAATGGTAATGCCTTAACAATTTCGCGATAAGAAAGGTTTCCATCCGTAATGAGAATTGATGAAGGCACAAGAACAGGCGCTAGAGCCGCCTCTATTTCAGCTTTCGTGTTACGCTTAAGCACAGAATGCGTGACAGCTCCTTGCCTGTCCAAAGCCATTAGGATCGGAATTTTCTTTTTACCTCCACCCCGTACTCTGGGTGGACGGATGAGCTTTCTACTTCCTTTCTGATTCTCGGCGATAAACGCCTCATCGGCTTCCACAATGCTCAGCAATTCGACGGGCTTATTGACTTCAGGGTTCTTTAGCAGCTTATGTCGCCAATAGAAACAGGTCTTGTGATCAACCCCGAGAAGATCTGCACAGTCTCTTAGCGAGATACCCAAATTCATCAGCTTGTCGAAAGCAATCAGTGTCTGTGGCTTCTTGATCTTGTGAAGTGGAGTTGCGGCCAGAGCGTTAAAGGTTTTAAGGCATGACTTGCACTTAAAGCGTTGCTTGCCCTGTCGTGAGGAACCCCAACGGATCAGTTTTTCATGACGGCAGTATGGACAGGAGTCGATGGTCGCTTCACGTTCGGCAATGATCTTACCCATTTGATCTCGTGAAAGCTGCTCTTGTAGCGCCTTGTCGGCGCGTTTTAGTTCGGTGTAATTGAGACGAGATATCCCGTCTAAGACGTTGGTGAATTGTTTCGTCGGCATCCAAGGCGCTCAATAGAAATTCGCAATGATGTTAATTCTATTTGCTGCTTCAGGGAAGTCTTAAATCTAGAAGGTTCTAAAAAAGGTTTGACTCTACCCACACCTAAGGGGAACATAGCCATAAATATCCACTATTTTGGTTCGCTTAACAAAAAGTGGACAAAACCCGATAGATTGAA
>CAZOIG010000165.1:0-1704 GCA_964579235.1 uncultured Gammaproteobacteria bacterium | reverse complement strand
GTTCATCGACCGCCGCTGCAAAGGCTTTTCGCAAGGTCAAAAAACCAAAACGGCGTTGGCGCGTGCTTTAGTACACAAGCCAAAAAACATCATTCTTGATGAGCCGACCAATGGACTAGACGTTATGGCGACGCGAGGTTTACGGCAGGTGATCAACAATCTCAAAGACGTTGGTCATTGCGTTTTGTTTTCCAGCCATATCATGCAAGAGGTCGCGGCACTGTGCGACGAGATTGTGATTATCTCGGATGGTGTTGTCAGTGCCAGTGGCACACCTGATCAAATCCGGGCTACCACCAATGAAGACAACCTAGAAGACGCCTTTGTACGCGCCATCGGTACTGCGGAGGGTTTGTTATGAGTCAAGCAATGAGAGCCATTTCAGCGTGGACTGCTGTGCGGACTGTTTTCGTAAAAGAGGTGGTCGACAATATTCGTGACCGTCGTACACTGACCACCATTGGATTTTCTATGTTGCTTGGGCCGCTATTGCTGCTTGCCCTGATGTGGTTTGCCGAGAACAAAGTTAAAGAAGAAACCGACCTTGTGTCCGCGCCGCCTATTGAGCTGCCAGTGATAGGCGCTGAAAACGCGCCAAATTTGATCGCGCACTTACAGAGCGACAATTTCGAAATCCTTGATCCCCCTGCCGAACCGGAAGCCTTGATAAAAGACGGTACTCATAGAGTTATCTTGGTTATCGAAAATAATTTTGGAGAAGCGTTGAGAGCAGGCAAGCCAGCGCCGATTCGATTGATTCATGATAGTTCGATTACTGGTTTGGAAGAGTTGGCGCTAAATCAGTTGCAAGGTTCCTTAATGCGTTATTCGCAAACCATCGCTGCGCTGCGGTTGCAAGCTAGGGGCGTGTCGCCGCAGGCGATGAATGTGATTCAAATTAATATGAGTGACGTCGCTTCGCCAGAAGCGCGCAACTCGCAGGTGCTCAACATGTTGCCTTACATTGTGATTTTCTCGATCATGATGGGCGGCATGTATTTAGCGATTGATACTACCGCTGGCGAACGCGAGAAAGGCTCCTTAGAACCCTTATTAGCGCAGCCAGTTGATCGCAGCCAATTGGTGTTGGGAAAATGGTTGGCTACGGTGTTGTATTCTGGCGCGACGTTTATTTTGGTTTTAATCAGTTTTGCCTTAGCCTTCGCTTATGTCCCGATTGATTCGATATCGGTCACCCTATCTGCAGCAAAAATTGCTTTAATATTCATCGTCTGTTTACCCTTTGTTCTGGTGGGTACCAGTGCTGAGATTATGCTTGCGGCCTACACTAAGAGCTTTAAAGAAGCGCAGTCTTACATGGGTATAGTCACGCTGATCCCGACATTGCCGTTAATGATGCTAGTGTTGTTGTCGCCGCAACCCGATGCCGGCAACATGTGGATCCCTAGCTTCTCTCAAGGCCTATTTATGATCGAAACCGTTAAGGGCGAATCGGTTGCGCCGCACTTAATCGGTATCTCCATGTTAAGCAGTACGGCCCTTGCTGCCGTGTTTGTTGGCCTAAGTATTTGGTTGTATAAGCGAGAGCGAATTTTGGGCTAAGGCTAAACGTATTCTAAGACTAAAACGGGCCAGCTAAGCGCTGGCCCTTTTTGATGCTAGTGAAGGTTCTCGGGCGTACTTAGGCTTTCACCGATTCACTTTCTTGTGCTTGAGGTTTTGCCCTGAAAATAGGCCAAAGCA
>CAZOIG010000164.1:0-4468 GCA_964579235.1 uncultured Gammaproteobacteria bacterium | reverse complement strand
GTGGTTATGGAAGACGCATCGTTTAATGCTTGGGTGAGATGGGTTTCGGTATTGGAGCAGCAGTACGGAGTGAAAGTCTTGAACGCCACGGTAGAGCGACAGCAGGCACCAGATATGGCCGAAGTACGAATGGAGTTTGTGCGTAATTAGTTCACGCGCGTACCCGCCACTAATAGCGAGTGCCAGGCAGGGTCAAGCTTAGTACTCTGGCAAACTTAGTGCTCTGGCATCGGGATAATGCACCGGGATAAGGTTCTGTCGTGCAAAAAAAACGCCCACTCTTGCTAGAAGAGTAGGCGTCTATTTTTTGGTTTGCGGGGTCGGCTCCTGCTTAAACCTAACTACTTAAGTTGAGCCTCAAGTTAAGTAAAGCCTCCAGCCAACTGCGCTGTTTTACAAAAAAAACAGCGCTTACTGTACCGCCTCAACCATGTAGTCTACAGCGGCCTTTACTGACTCATCTGACAAGCTCATGTTACCGCCTTTTGCAGGCATGTAGCCAGCTGAACCTTGGAAGCCATCAATCGCGTGTGTGTAGAGGGTTTCGATGCCTTGACTCACTCTATCTGCCCAAGCAGCGGTATCGCCTAGTACTGGTGCGCCCGCAATGCCAGCGTCATGGCAAGAGCCGCAACTTGCGTACGCTTCAGCACCACTTAGAACAACTGGTTCCGCGGCGGCAACGGCAACAGGCGCGCCGGCAACAGCCGAGAACTCTCCAACCGGGGCAAGGCGTTCAGCAACTGCAGCACTGTTTTCAATTTCACTGCGCTCGTCAAGGCGAGCATTTACATCACCTGAGGCGTAAACAGCCAATACAACAATGATGATTGTAAGAACCGTCATCGTCAAAATCATCAAAATAAATAGACGCCCAAAGGTTGCGTCATCCATATGCTCATCACTCATAACAATACCTAATGTATTTACTACTGCTGAAGTTATTAAAAATGCCGATTTCGCGCGGGATTATAGCCGAACTAATGAGGCTCTAAAACTGCTTTCGTAACAAAGTCCTTAAGATTTCGCGCCTCTATTTTAGAAGGCTGCCGAGAATTCCGCGTATAACCCTTTGACCTAATTGGGTACCGATACTACGGGCTGCGCTTTTGATGAATGCCTCGGTTGGTGTTTGCCTGGTGCTGCGCGACGAACGCTTAGCTTTAGTTCGCGCCACTTCAGCTTCCTCAGCCGCCACTCTTTCTGCTTCTTGTTGTTCTAGTTCTTGGTTCCGTCGAGCTCGCTCAATTAGCATCTCATAGGCCGATTCACGATCTAGGTCCTCGTCATAGCGACCTCTGAACGGTGAGCGTTTGATTTGCTCGCTCCGCTCGTCGTCATCCATAGGCCCAATACGTGACTCAGGAGGTCTAATCAGAATACGTTCAACCTGACTCGGTATGCCGTCTTCATCAAGCGTGCTGACCAATGCTTCACCCACGCCAAGTTCGGTAATGACTTGTTCAGTATCTAGGCTAGGATTGGGTCTAAAGGTGCCAGCGACCGTGCGAACAGCTTTTTGATCTTTTGGTGTGAATGCGCGCAGTGCGTGTTGGATTTTTAACCCGAGCTGGCCCAAAATTTCCTCAGGCACATCTAAAGGGCTTTGCGATACAAAATACACGCCAACGCCTTTCGATCTGATCAAGCGCACGACTTGCTCAATTTTATCGATTAGAACTTTGGGTGCTTCATCAAATAGAAGATGTGCTTCATCAAAGAACATCACAAATTTTGGCTTCTCAGCGTCACCTACCTCTGGAAGCGTTTCAAACAATTCAGACATCAACCAGAGCAAAAAGGTCGCATAGAGTCTTGGTGATTTTTGAATCAAAGTGCTGGCGTCCAAAATATTGACAACACCGCGCCCGCTGAAATCATGACTCATTAAGTCATCCAGTTGAATCGCTGGTTCGCCCAGTAAAAACTCGGCACCTTGTTCCTCTAAAACTAATAAACCGCGTTGTATCGCACCAATGCTCGCGGTTGAAATGTTACCGTACTCAGACTTTAACTCCGCACGATTCTCTCCCATCCAGACCAATAAGGAGCGTAGATCCTTCAGGTCTAAAATCAGCATGCCTTCATCGTCAGCGATCTTAAAACAAGAATATAAAATGCCGGTTTGGGTATCGTTTAGATTGAGCAGATTAGACAGCAGCAGTGGACCGATTTCACTTACCGTGGTTCGTAAAGGGTGGCCTTTTTCTTTGAACAAATCCCAGAACACAACGGGGCTTGGCAGCATTTCGTAGTTTTCAATGCCGATGGTCGCAATTCGTTCGTCAATCTTCGGATGCGGTTTAGCAGGCTTGCCAATTCCGGAGACGTCCCCTTTGACATCAGCCAAAAATACCGGTACTCCGATTTTCGAAAAGTTTTCAGCGAGAATCTGCAGAGTAACCGTTTTACCGGTACCCGTCGCGCCAGATACCATTCCATGTCGGTTTGCCATCGCGGCGTCCATCAATACTGTTTGCTCGCCATTACCGCCGATCAATAGTTCGTGTTTTTCTGTCATGCTTGGTCTGCCGTGGTGTAGTTTGAGTCAGAAAGGAGTCAGCGCGCATGTGCTTAACAATCCACGCAAGGGAGTCGTTTCCGTATAGCTTGATTTTCGCACACACCGACGCTGTGTATAAACGTCTTTTGTGCTTAATCTCAGCGAAATATTTGAGTGCCTAGCCTAAGCGCCTGACTTTAGTCGATATTTGGCTCGAGATGAGCGGAGAATGTAAAAAACTGTTGCAAGATGTCCTAATCAGTGTCTTTTCGGCGCATTACGTTGCATTTTTTTGCACTTCCTCTAACATTTGTTCACAGACCATCCCGATTTGTAAAGCAAGATGTGTTGAACGCCAACGGCGTCTCTCGCTGAAACTGATTGCATTAACTAATGCAAAGATAAGAATAATTATAAAGCACCTCTCAAGAGTAAAAGGCGTATGCGTATTTTAGTATTAGAAGATGATCGAGATCAGGCTTTACTGCTCGAAGCCTGGCTGTTGAAAGGTGGGCATGCATGTCATACGGTAGCGAGCGGCAGCGCATTTTTGAAAGCTTTTGGTCAAGAAAGCTACGATCTCGTGATGCTCGATTGGATGGTGCCAGAAGGCAATGGTCTTGAGATACTCAAAGCTATTCGTGAGCACTTCAATTCCAGTATTCCAGTGGTCTTTGTCACTCAGCGTGATGCTGAAGGCGACATCGTTCGAGCGTTGGAAAATGGCGCCGATGATTACATTGTAAAGCCTTTGCGAGAGGCAGAGACTTTGGCACGTATATCTGCCTTGGCAAGACGCTCGAATGATCAAACCGTGGTGACGGACGAGGCTTTGGAGTTCCCTCCTTACTCGATAGATCTGGCCAATCACGAACTCAGGCTTGACGGAAAAGTGGTCGAGATGACTCAAAAGGAGTTTGATCTCGCGCTATTCTTGTTTAGGAATGTAGGTCGAGTAGTATCCAGAGGGCATATGCTTGAGATGGTGTGGGCGACCAGTTCAAAGCTCAATACGCGTACGGTGGACACTCACATGAGCCGTCTGCGCACGAAACTTTCAATCGATGAGCAGGCTGGTTGGGCGCTGACATCGATATATCGACATGGTTATAGGCTGGAGCGAATCGAAGGTGAAACCCTCGATACTGCTGTTTCCACCGATGACTCAGCCGTTTAAACTTTCTCTTTAGATCAAAGGAAATCAGTCATGCAAGACAAGAAAAAGAGTGCCGAAATCATAAACCCAGGCCTCGGCGACATTGAAAGAGTTCGCGAAATTCTCTTCGGCAAGAACGTTAAACAAATTGAACAACGTCTTGCTGAGCTTGAGGAACATTTGCAAGAGCAGGCTGATAGATTTAGTCAACAGATCGACGAGAAGGTTGCTGAGCTGGACGCAAAGCTAGAGGCGGAAGCCAAGCAGCGTGGCAAGGTGGCCGAACAGATGGGCAGCGAAGTTAGTGAGCTAGATACCGCGCTGAGACACGCGCTTAGTGAAATAGAAATCAGCAGTGGCGATCGCATCAATGCGCTGCAAACAAGTCTCTCGGAAGCGCAGGACCGAATTGCGGAGGAAGTGGCCTCGGTAGAAAAAAGTTTAAGTTCTGACAAGTTGAGTAAGCAAAATTTAGCCGTCTTATTGAACGAGTTAGCGCTCAAACTCAATCAGGTTGATTGAGTCGTCGAGTTCGACTCTTAGCTTTAAGGCACTCTGCGGTGGTACACGATTCCAAAACTTCGCAAAGCGGAGACCAAGACCTCGCCCCTGGCGTCGCGAACGCGCGAGCTGATGAACAACTAGAACAGTTGCGGGCACTGCTGTTATCTGAGGATCGGCAAGAACTCGAGCAACTAAGGCGTAGCGTAGAGGAGCTACTCAAAGCGCCCAAACTGGACAAACTTGAAGTAGCAAAGCTACTGCCAGCCGCTATAGATCTCAGCTCGGCTAAGAGCGATGCATTAGGA
>CAZOIG010000163.1:0-3536 GCA_964579235.1 uncultured Gammaproteobacteria bacterium | reverse complement strand
TGCGCCGGTTTTTTCGTCCACCACAACCAATTGACCGGCACCCGACTCGAGCACCCATAGTTGATCCTGATACCAGCGCGGTGAGTGCGGCATGGATAGGCCTTCGATGATCATGCGATCATCCTCTATATCCATAATCATGCCGCCAAAAGCTTTGTTGTCGCGCCAACCGCCGGCGGTGTCGGTAGTACCAAGCGCCGTCACGTATCGCGGTTTACCATCTCGCATGGCTAAGCCATTCAAATGGCAGCGATCACTTAGGTCATAGCCGGTTATGAAGGGCGGCTTCCACCTCGGGACAATCGAGTAATTTATGTCGAGCGTACACAAGCACGACATCTTGGTGTTGACTATCCACAATTCACGCTCGCTCGAAAAGCCCATTTCGTGGATGTCGATATCGCCCGTGAAATGAGTACGCCGAGGCAGTAGGGCGCTATCATGAGTATTAATAGGCTCCACTTTAGGACCGACGTTATTCATATTGAAGTAGTCGATCACTTGCGCACCAGAACCTACGCTCATGCGGCCGTCTTGAAAGGCAATTCCCATCGGCTTAGGTAAGCTGACGAAGTGCGTATTGACCGACTCTCCAGATGCGCGAAATAAAATGAGCTTGCCTGCCTGATAAGTCGACACCGCCATACTTGCCTTAGTTTGCTTAAGGAACTCAAGGAACGAGGTAGTGTGCTGGCTATGGAGAGCTTGAACCATGGTAATGTAGTAATTCGGTTACGGTTGCGGGTCGTGCCCAATCGCGAACCTTTGTGAAAAGCTGCGCGCAAGACCATTCCAGTGGGTGCAACAATTGCTTTGGATTGGAGTATAGTTTAGCAACTTTTTGAGACCTTCTTTAGTGAATACATCATGCAAAAAATAGAAATAAGAAGCTTTCCCGTAGAGCTCTACAAAGTCTTGCAGATTGCAGGATGGGTCGATACTGGCGGCATGGCGAAAGTTTTGATTGCCGAGGGCGAAGTCACCTTAAACGGAGAAGTAGAATTGCGAAAACGCCGTAAATGCAATTCTGGCGACGCCATTGGTCTGGGAGACGAGGTCGGAGTACTAGAGTTGGAGTACCAGAGTTAGATGATGCGAGCTAGCTCCTTTTCTGCATTGTTTGACTTAACCCTGGCTCAGCGTTTTCTACGTCTTACCTGCGGACTACTAATACTTGCTTCGCTAACTGGTTGCTCTACGGTCGCTTTTTATGCGCAGAGTGTGAGTGGGCACACGCAATTAATGCTCTCACGAATCCCGATCGAAGAAGCGCTGCAGCACGTCTCAGAAGTGGAACGCGAGCGTCTCGAACAAGTTCCCGAAATCTTACTGTTTGCCGAACAAGAGGTCGGCCTTCCCGCCAAAGGTAGCTATACAAGTTTTGTGCCACTGGATCGAGATTATCCGGTCTACGTGGTGACTGCCGCGCCTGAATTTGATCTAGAGCCAGCAACATGGTGCTATTTAGTAATTGGTTGCGCGAGCTATCGAGGCTACTTTTCAGAGCAAGCGGCGAGGGAGTTTGCAGACAAACTGGCCACGCAGCAAGGGCTAGAAGTTTGGGTAAGAGGTGCGAGCGCTTACTCAACTTTGGGCTGGTTTAATGATCCTCTATTACCTACGATGCTGCGTTATGGCGAGGTCTATCTAGTGGAACTACTGATTCATGAGCTGACTCATCAACGCATCTATCTGAGCGGTGGGACAGATTTCAACGAGGCGTTGGCGTCTGCCGTCGCTGAGATAGCGACGGCGACATGGTTAGCAATGCAAGGCGAGACCTCGACAAAAATGCTCAGCGATTACACCAAAACGCTGGCGATGCGCGAAGATTTTGACGAACTCTTATTTAATTATAAACAAGGTCTAAAATCTTTGTTCGCCCGCTACACAAATGATTCTTTGGAGCATACCGAGTCGCAAGTGCAGCAATTGCGGCAAGAGAAGAGCAAGCTTTATCGAGATTTTTTGAATCGCTACGAGCGGTTTAAGTCTGAAAAATGGCAGGGTGATTCGCGTTACGATGCTTGGGTAGAGCAGGGCATGAACAATGCCCGGCTATCTGGTTTTAGTAGCTATCGTGAGCAAGTATCTGACTTCAAGTCCTTAATTGAGCGATGCGATGGCTCATTTGCACGATTCTTTGAACGGCTTGAACGAGACATCAATCACGATGATGCGGGGCAGCCGCTAATCCCAACCGAGTGCCAGGATTGAGTGTGACGGTACGCTAATCCTCACTCAACTCCCCACGCAATTCCGTAAGCGTAAGTGACTCAATCCCTACCATGCCCTATCAATGGTCCCACCGCCTAAGCATGTTCGACCGTTGTAAAGCACCAATGCTTGGCCAGGTGTGACCGCTCTTTGTGGTTGACTGAACTCCACTGTAATGTCGTTGTCACCAATCGAAACTATTTTGCACTCTTGGTCTGGTTGACGATAGCGCGTTTTAGCTTGAACCACTTGATTCAATTCAGGCGGTTGCTCGCTGACCCAGTCTAAGGTTTGAGCTTGGGTGGTTTTTGTGAACAGGGCCGGATGATCGTGTCCTTGAACAACCAAGAGTTCGTTGCGGGCCAAGTCTTTGCCGGCGACATACCAAGCATCGCCAGCACCGCCGATATCTAAACCTTGTCGTTGACCTAAGGTGTAATACATTAGGCCGTCGTGTTGATTGACGATCTCGCCCGTTTCACTGACCATATTGCCAGGATTTGGTTTGAGGTATTCGCTCAAAAAATCTTTAAAGCGTCGTTCGCCAATGAAGCAAATACCGGTTGAGTCTTTTTTGTTGTGCGTGATGAAGCCTTGTTGGTCTGCTATCGCGCGCACCTCTGGCTTGGATATTTCACCCAACGGGAAAAGGCTTTTGGCAATTTGGTGCTGTTGTAGCGTATACAAGAAGTAACTCTGGTCCTTGTTGTCGTCCAAGCCTTTGAGCAGCGTGTACTCTGATGCGCTATGGCTGGCAGGCTCGCCACGCGCAACATAATGCCCTGTGGCTATGTAGTCCGCCCCCAGTGATTGTGCTTGCAATAAGAATTCTTTAAATTTTATTTCCTTGTTGCACAGAATGTCAGGGTTCGGCGTGCGACCGGCTTCGTAGTCGCGCAAAAAGTGTTCGAAGACGTTCTCCCAATACTCGTGCGCGAAGTTTACTTCATGCAACTCAATATCAAGCTTTTCGCAAACTTGCGTAGCGTCTTTAAGGTCTTGAGCTGCGGCACAATACTCCTCTGTATCGTCTTCTTCCCAATTTTTCATAAAAAGGCCACTCACTTGGTAGCCTTGTTGTTTGAGCAAGTGCGCGGCGACCGAGGAGTCTACGCCTCCAGACATGCCCACTATGACGTGTTCTTTCATGGTTTTATTCGCTGTTTAGAGCAGAAGCTGCGTGTATCTAACAGAGCTTATGAGTCTTTTAGAAGGTCTAAAGGGTAGTTAGAACCTTGTTCAAAGTCTTCAATGCATTGGAGTACAAGATGGCTGCGCAAGTTTTGATGCTGTTCGATTTCTTCGCGGCTAAGCCAATG
>CAZOIG010000162.1:0-10426 GCA_964579235.1 uncultured Gammaproteobacteria bacterium | reverse complement strand
GTACCAAACCATTTATCGCGAGTTCGCTGCTTTAATCGAAGGTAAACAAAGCCTAGTTGACTTGCGGCCGCTGCAAATCGTCGCCGACAGCTTTATGTTGGCTAGCGTTGAGCGAGTTGAGGATTTTGTTGAGCGCTAGTGCCTGTGCAAGGTTAAACGGCTCGTAAACGCCTTGGAGGTTTTTAGATCAGCCGAAATCAAACAACATGCTTAAATCCAAGGCTTTTACGTGTTTGGTAATTGAGCCACAAGAAATGTAGTCCACGCCTGTCTCGGCAATGTCTTTGATAGTGCTTAAGTTAACGCCGCCCGAAGCTTCTAAGTCGGCCTTGTCGTTATTGAGCTCTACGGCGGTGCGTAAATCATCTAAGCTGAAGTCATCCAGCATTATCCTACGAGCACCTGCAGCGAGACCACGTTCTAATTCGCTTAAGTTTTCCACCTCTAATTCGACTAATGCATCGGCGGGCATGGAGTTGTTGGCTTCGCGCACAATGTCCTCGATACTCTTACCGCTGCGCAGGTGGTTTTCCTTAATGATTATGCCGTCGTATAAGCCGATTCTATGGTTATAGCCGCCACCGCACAGAACTGCGTATTTCTGAGCATCACGCAGCGCGGGTAGGGTTTTACGCGTATCTAAGAGTTTTGCTTTAGTGTGTTTTATGAGCTCAACATACTCATTCGTGATGGTCGCAGTACCAGACAGTGTCTGCATAATGTTGAGCGCTGTGCGTTCACCAGTCAAAATGGGTCGCGCCAAGCCCTCAAATCGACATAAGGTTTGAGTCGCGCTGACAGTGTCCCCATCTTGGGCCATCCATTCCAATTTAATTTTGGTCTTATGGCGCTTTTCCATGCGTCTGAACACTTCGTTAACCCAGGCTACACCGCACAGAACACCGTTTTCTCGCGTGATAATTTTGCCATCAATATGGGCGTCCTTTGGCGTCAGCCCTGCCGTTAGGTCACCACTGCCGATGTCTTCTTTGAGGCAGTCTTTAACGAGTTTTTTGATTACTTTTTTTGCGGGGAGTTTCATGTCTAACGGTGCGGTAAATGGCCCGATGGGCGGGTTTTGGCTACGCCACCATCATATCAGATGGGCCAGCGCTAATCAGTAGCAGTGCATCAAGGCTGTGCTTGTAATTTGCGCCAGTCGCCCCAATTTATAGAGCGTTATAGAAATTCATGCGCCGAAGTCTTTGATCAACGCTCGGTGCAAGACACAGTAGATAGGTAGACTTTTATGAGAATGGATAAGCTCACATCTAAATTCCAGTTGGCTTTAGCGGATGCGCAAAGTCTGGCGCTTGGGCGCGACCATCAGTTCATTGAACCGTTGCACGTGCTCTACTCAATGTTTCAGCAAGAGGGTGGCAGCGTGCGCCCCTTGCTGGCGCGCGTAGGTGTTCAAGCCAAGGCGCTGGGCGACTTGCTCGAGCAGGGTTTGCACGAATTTCCGCAAGTGCAGGGGCTTGCGGGCGACATTCATATGTCGCAACAAACGACTCGATTATTGAACGTTTCTGACAAGCTCTCACAGCAACGCGGCGACTCCTTTATATCCAGCGACTTGTTTTTACTCGCCTTGATCGACGATAAAGACCGAGCGGGAGAACTGTTGCGTAAAGCAGGAGCCACTAAAGACGCGTTAAACAAAGCGATTGAGCAGGTGCGAGGAGGCGAAAATATGCAAGATCAAAACGCTGAGGATGCATTGCAGGCCTTAGAAAAATACACCATTGATATGACCGAGCGAGCTGAGCAAGGCAAACTCGATCCTGTTATTGGGCGCGATGATGAGATTCGGCGCACCGTGCAAGTATTGCAACGTCGAACCAAAAATAACCCAGTGTTGATTGGTGAGCCTGGCGTTGGTAAAACCGCCATCGTCGAGGGATTAGCGCAAAGAATCGTTAACGGTGAAGTCCCTGAAGGGCTAACCAACAAGCGCTTATTGTCTTTAGACTTGGGCGCGCTCATAGCCGGCGCGAAATTTCGCGGCGAATTTGAAGAAAGACTTAAAGCCGTGCTTAAAGAGCTCTCTAAGCAAGAAGGGCAGGTCATTCTATTTATAGACGAATTACACACCATGGTGGGTGCGGGTAAGGCGGAAGGCGCCATGGACGCAGGAAATATGCTCAAACCCGCATTGGCTCGAGGAGAGCTGCATTGTGTAGGTGCGACCACCTTGGATGAGTACCGACAGTTTATCGAAAAAGACGCGGCACTAGAGCGTCGCTTTCAGAAGATTGTTGTGGATGAACCCAGTGTCGATGACACCATCGCGATTCTGCGCGGCTTGAAAGAAAAATACGAAGTGCATCACGGTGTGGATATTACCGACTCTGCGATTATTTCAGCGGCGACCTTATCGCATCGCTACATCACAGATCGTAATTTACCCGATAAGGCAATTGATCTAATCGACGAAGCCGGCAGTCGCATTCGTATGGAGATCGACTCTAAGCCAGAATCGATGGATAAATTGGATCGCCAAATTATCCGTCGCAAGATTGAGCGCGAAGCGCTGAAAAAGGAAAGCGATGACGCGTCAAAATTGCGTTTGAGCAACCTGGATGAAGAAATTAACGAGCTTGAGCGACAGTTCTCCGAGCTGGACGAAATATGGCTTGCCGAGAAGGCGGCCGTGCATGGTGCGCAAAACATAAAGGAAGAGCTTGAGGCAGCAAGGCTCGAAATGGAAGTCGCGCAACGGGCTGGAGACTTGGCTAAGATGTCTGAGCTGCAGTACGCCGTTATTCCAGAGCTCGAGTCGCAATTAAGCTCGGCGCAACAACGTGAAGACAACGCTGAGCAAAGCAATAAGCTATTCCGCAGTAATGTCACCGATGAAGAAATTGCAGAGGTTGTAGCAAGTTGGACGGGCATTCCGGTCGCGAAAATGCTGCAAGGCGAAAAAGATAAGTTGTTGCAAATGGAGTCTCAATTGCACAGTCGCGTGATCGCGCAAGACAAAGCTATTGAGGCCGTTGCGGATGCTATACGGCGTTCTCGCGCGGGGCTTTCTGACCCAAATCGGCCATCGGGGTCGTTTTTGTTTTTAGGTCCTACGGGCGTCGGCAAAACAGAGTTAACTAAGGCATTGGCTGAGTTTATGTTCGACACCGAAGACGCCATGGTGCGCATCGATATGTCAGAGTTTATGGAAAAGCATTCTGTAGCTCGTTTGATTGGCGCGCCTCCGGGTTATGTGGGCTACGAAGAGGGCGGTTATCTTACCGAGGCGGTTCGACGTAAACCCTACTCGGTCATATTGTTAGATGAGGTTGAAAAGGCGCACAGCGACGTCTTCAATATTTTGTTGCAAGTATTGGACGACGGAAGGCTAACTGACGGCCAAGGTCGCACGGTCGATTTTAAAAATTGTGTGATTATTATGACTTCCAATCTAGGTTCTCAAGCGATACAAGCGACGGAAAACCCTGAGGCAGATTACGCGCAAATGAAAGAACAGGTGATGGAGAGTGTGTCGGCACACTTTCGTCCGGAGTTTATCAATCGTGTGGACGAGATCGTGGTCTTTCACGCATTGGGTCGTAAGGAATTACGTTCCATTGCCGATATTCAGATCGACATTTTGCGCCGACGTCTCGAGCAGCAAGAGATTCATTTGGAAGTGAGCCCCGCGGCGTTAGATCGAGTTGCCGAGACGGGTTATGACCCGGTATACGGCGCGCGACCATTAAAGCGTACGATTCAACAAATGATAGAAAACCCACTTGCTCAAAAATTGCTCGCTGGAGACTTCGTTACAGGCGATGTGGTGAAGGTTGAGATTAAGGACAATGTACTCACTTTCGAAAAGTTCCAACCGCATTAAGGCTGGGCTGATTGATTTGAGGTATTTCCCATCGCAGGTACTGCTTTTCGCCGTTTCATGCGGTGAATGGCTTCAAAAAAGCGAGTAAGCAACTATAATAGCGCCACCTCACCAGTGGCGCTTTGTGCGCTAGGACGTTTAGATGAAAGCAATGATTTTGGCAGCCGGGCGCGGAACCCGGGTTAGACCACTGACTAACGAGATGCCAAAACCAATGATTCCGATCATTGGCAAGCCAGTAATGGAGTACATCATAGAGGAGCTGGCGCGTCATGGTTTTGATGAAATCATGATCAACGTGAGCCACTTACCAGAAAAAATCGAAAACTACTTCGGCAATGGTGAACGCTTTGGTGTTGAGATTGGTTACTCTTTTGAAGGTCACATCGAAGACGGTGAGATCAAGTCCACGGCATTGGGTTCAGCTGGTGGTTTAAAGCGTATTCAAGACTTTGGTGGTTTTTTTGATGATACCTTTTTGGTCGTTTGTGGCGATGCTCTGATTGACCTTGATCTGACTAAAGCTGTGCGCGAACACTGGAAAAGTGGTGCGGTCGCCAGTATCTGCACTCACGCTGTTGAGCCTGAAGAGGTGAGTTCCTACGGAGTTGTGGTCAGCGATGAAGAAGGGCAGATTGTGTCCTTTCAAGAGAAACCAAAAGTCGACGAAGCCCTTTCCAATAAGGTCAACACTGGTATTTATATTTTTGAACCCGAAGTGCTTGATTTGATCCCGTCAGGTGAGCAATACGATATTGGTGGTGATCTGTTCCCACAAATCGTTGAGAAAGGTTTACCTTTTCACTCAATTGACCTGCCGTTCAACTGGGTGGATATCGGGCGTATTAGCGACTACTGGGAAGCCAACCAAAAGATTATGGCGGGCGAGTTACGCACCATCCCGATGCCCGGCACCGAAGTTAAACCCGGCGTTTGGGTTGGACTGAATACGAACATCGACTGGGGTAACTGTGACATCAGTGGCCCAGTCTATATTGGCTCGGGTTCGACGGTGGAGGGCGGCGCAACGATTTTGGGCCCGACTTGGATCGGACACGGATGCCACATTCGCAAAGGCGCCCGTATTTCTAAGAGTATTATTTTTGAATACACCCGCATTGGTTCAGAGAGCGTGGTTGAAAACTCGGTCGCGTTTGGGCGTTTCTTTGTAGACAAAGACGGCAACTCCTTTGAAAGCGAAAGCATGCATCTCGACTGGGTAACCGATTCGCGAATCCCTGACCATCGCCTGCAAGCACCAAGCAAGACTAGTTAGCTTATCCGCGGATTGATGATTTTTTAACTTTTGAGCGCAGATACGTTGCGCATGTTCTTAGACACATGAAATCAAATATTGTCCTGATCGGGATGCCAGGGTCTGGTAAGAGCACTATCGGTAAGCGTCTAGCCAAAGAGCTCGGGATGGACTTTCTAGATACTGATACCTTGCTCGAGAAGCGGGTTAACTTGCCAATTCAAGACATTGTCAACCTGCGCGGGCTTGCCTGCTTTCGTGCTCTAGAAGAGTCGGTGCTCACCAACGTAGTCTGTGAGAACACCGTTATCGCTACCGGCGGTAGCGCTGTGTATAGCCAAGCCGCGATGCAGCATCTGGGTGAAAACGGCAAGCGTGTCTACCTCAGGATAAGTTTAGCGACAATGTTGCAGCGGGTAAAAAATCAAGGTCAACGCGGTTTAGTAAAGTTAGCCAGACTGCCTTTACAAAGTTTGTATCAAGAGCGTAAAAACTTGTACCCTCGGGTGGCAGACATCATCATTGATAATGACGGCAAGGCAAGTGATTTGTTCTTTGAAGAGCTCAATCGCAAGCTAGGCAATGACTAATTCAACGCCAAAAATTTGGGCGGTGGTGCCAGCAGCAGGCACGGGCTCGCGGATGCAGAGCGATATTCCAAAGCAATATCTCAGCGTTGCGGGTAAGACCATTTTGGAGCATAGCGTTGAAACTTTGTTTGCTCACGCAAACATTGCTCAATTAGTCATATGCGTAGCTAAGGAAGACACAAGCGCGCAAACGATCATTCAAAACAACCATATTCTCCTTGAGCAGTATTCCAATGGCCACTTGCGGATCGTTACGGGCGGGGCAACGCGCGCGCACAGCGTGCTGAATGGCATAGATTCGTTCGCCAGCCAAATTGCTGATGATGATTGGCTGTTAGTCCACGATGCGGCGCGCCCCTGTGTGACTAGCGATGACATTACTACTCTGCTGAAGTCGATTCGAAACGACGCGGTCGGCGGCTTGCTTGCGGCTCGCGCCAAAGACACTCTCAAGGTCGCTGACGATAAGCGCGCCGCCCATACGCTTGACCGAGAAACCATCTGGCATGCCTACACACCGCAGGTGTTTCGTTACGCTAAGTTGGCTCATTCTCTCAAGTCGGCTATTCAGCAAGGCTTAACCATTACTGATGAAGCCTCGGCTATGGAATTAGCAGGCCATTCGCCGCTTTTAGTTGAAGGTTCGACTTCGAATATTAAGGTGACAACCAACGCCGATTTGATGGCCGTTGAGCATTATTTAGGCGCATCTCGAGCGTAAGTGCTGGCGGTACATTAAACCCATGCAGTCTGCTTGATCTGGTTGACGAGCTATGATCAGATAAGCCCATTATTGGAATAATACAAACCCTATGAACTTACTGAAAAGAATGACGTGTATCGTCATGTTGTGCCTTTCCTTAACAGCGTGCTTGGGCACGGTTGTAGGTGTGGTCGTTGATACCACCATTGAAGTGGTCAAAATTCCGTTTAAGGTGGGCGCGGCGGTTGTTGACGTGGTTACTGGCGACGATGACGATTGAGTTTCCGATTGCTTAGTTAATAAGCAACGATAAACCTTAAATACCTAGAGACGTTTTATGCGAATCGGACATGGCTATGACGTACATCAATTAGTGGCAGAACGGCCGCTAATATTGGGTGGTGTGCGAATAGAGCACAGTAAAGGCTTATTGGGTCACTCCGATGCCGACGTTGTATTGCATGCGATTTGCGATGCAATTTTGGGCGCTTTGGGTTTAGGCGATATAGGCAGGCACTTTCCTGATTCCGACGATCAATACAAAGGCATCGATAGTCGTGAGTTGTTGCGAGAAGTTGAACAAAAGATGCGAGCGACAGGCTTTGGCATTGGCAATCTCGACACAACAATTATTGCCCAAGCGCCTAAATTGGCGACTTACTTGCAAGGCATGCAAAACAATATTGCAAGCGACCTTGGTTGCGAGGATTCCTGCGTAAATGTTAAAGCTACAACGACTGAACAATTGGGCTTCAGTGGCCGAGAAGAGGGGATTGCCGCGCACGCAGTTGTTTTACTCAAGCCAATTTGAGCTTCTTGACGCGACGTATTTTTAAGATTTTTGTTAATACCTATTCAGTAGTGCTAATTGTCGTTTAATGCCATTCCCAACAATAGCCGCTAGTAATAATCACTACCGACAGCCACGAGAAACCTAATGCAAGAATTAATGCTCAAGCGACGCCGTAACCGCAAGCTGACTCATGAGAAAGCCTTAGAGGTCAATTTAGACGATTCCATTTACGGCTCTGTGGTCGAGATTGGGGCCGGTCAGGAAACCGCTCGGCAGTTCTTTACCGCCGGTGCGGCGGCGGGCACCATTGCCAAGACGATGTCGGCGTACGACATGAAAGTGTCAGATGAGATTTACGGCAAAGTCGGTCGCTATGTTAGTCGTGAGCGTTGCGAGCAAATGATGCAGCACGAGTACGATTTAGTTGTAAAACGGCTCGATGGCGAGCGCGATGTGCCGTCACGGTTTTTTTCTTATGCCGCAACCGTAACAGCACGCAGCTATAGCCAGAAAAACGAGTGCCACGGTTGGATTGGTTTGCAGCGCCAGCTCAACCCGGGCGAGCCACCGGCGACTATTATTTTGCATGTGCGCATGTTGGACGAAACCAATACACAGCAATCGGAAGCGCTCGGCATTCTCGGTATTAATCTAGTCCACGCGGCCTATCATTATGCTGACGATCCCAAAAAAATAATTGAATCTTTGCAAGATGGCATGGGTTCTGACAAGCGCATTGAAATCGACCTAATTCATTTTTCCGGTCACGGTTTTGAGCAAGTCGAAAACCGTTTAATGAATTTGCACCTGATTCGCAGCTGGCATTGTCGCGCGGTGATGTTTGACAGCGAAGGCAGCTCGATCGTGCCTGCCTCGGCGCTGCGCAAGCGAGATCCCATTGTGATTCGTGGCTCTTACAAACCGCCCACGAAAGTACACATGGATATGAAGGCAGCGGCGATCAAACAGTTTTCAGTGGAAGACTCGGTTGATAAAAGCAACGTCTTAGTCGTTGCGGAAATCACTATGAACGAAATCAGCGACGCAGATTCGAGCGCCGACTCTGATTTCTTGGCAAGGGTCGATTTACTTAATGACCTAGGCTTTTCAGTTTTGATCTCAGACTATCTGCGATTCTTTAGACTTCGTTCTTGGATCAGGCGTTACACGCCTAACCGAATAGGTATCATGCTCAGTGTTTTGGATTTTGATTACTTGTTTGCCGAAGACTATTACGATGGTCTTGAGGGTGGAATCTTAGAAGCCTTTGGTAAGCTCTTCTCCGATAACACCAGCGTTTACGTTTACCCAACCATTAAAAATGGGCAGCTTGTAACGCTGGATAATGTTGGCGTCAGCCCAGATCTAAAATTTTTGTTGCAGCACTTAACACACAATAATGCGATGGTCAGCGCAGACATTATGGACGTTAATAATTTAAGTGTCTCGGCGCGCGAAATTGTGCAAGAAATTCCTAAAGGACGTGGCGATTGGGAGAAGTCACTGCCTGAAATAACGGTAAAAAGTATTATCGAGAAGGGCTTATTTGGTTTCCCTAAAGATGCTTAGTCGTTTGAAGTTAGTTATTCGGCATTACCTAAATGAGCGTTAGTGACCGTGTCTCTTCCTGTTTTATACAGTTTTCGTCGCTGCCCATACGCGATTAGAGCGCGTTTAGCGCTGGCTCACTGTCAGGTAGACTGCGAGGTGCGTGAGGTCGAATTGCGCAATAAACCAGTCGCAATGCTGGCTGTTTCGCCCAAGGCTACGGTCCCCGTTCTGGTTCTGGACGGCGGGGCGCGAATTATCGAAGAGAGCCTGGATGTCATGCGCTGGGCAGTGACGCAGTTGCCATCCTCACAGATGAATACTGCAGCGCATCACCTAGATGTTACGGAATTAGAGCACGACTTAGTGCAAGAGAATGACCATGAGTTTAAGTCAAACCTAGATCGCTATAAGTATTTTGACCGTTACCCCGAGCAGTCTCAGGACGCATACTGGGAAGCCATAAAACCATTCTTCGAGAAGCTTGAATCCAGTTTGGTAATTGGTGTTGAGGGCAAAGCATACTTGTTACATCCCAAAGCGTCGTTGATCGACTGGGCCATCTTTCCATTTGTTCGACAGTGTTTTTATGTTGATCCCCAACGCTTTGATGAACTCGAACTGCCCTTGTTGATGACCTGGCTTAAAGCGGGGCTTGAGTCAGATGTATTTCGTCACTTAATGGCAAAGCACCCATTTTGGTATGACTCAAGCGATACCACTTATTCTCTATTAAACGATTAATGAACAACCTAAAACCGTCAACACCAGTACTGCACGATGAAAACAAGCATGAGTTTAGTATTCGCTTAGATCATGCGCCCGACGCTGTTGTGCGTTACCGACTTAGCCAAGATCAGACAGCGGTCGACTTTTATTCGACGTTTGTGCCAGACGCGTATCGTGGTGCGGGTTTGGCGGCTATCTTAGTCGACGCCGCTTTTGAATGGGCTGAGAAGCAAGAGTTAGGTATTAACAATAGCTGCTCGTATGCCCGCGTAAAATACCAAAGACGCCAAAAAAATTTAGCCTAACAATGAGTACAACCTCCGCTCACTTACAACGTCTCGAAACCAAAGGCTTTAAGGCTGCGAGTGCCGAGGTCGATCAAATCCTTGTTCGTTTAGAACAAATTATTGATGCGACTCACACGTTGGAGTCTGCCACATTGCAAGAGTTTGGGGAGCAGATTGGCGATTTAAAAAACGACTACACAGTTAACTGGGCACAATTGGAGTTAGATGGAGGCTTAGACCATCCGCAACGAGGCATGTTGTGGACCGCCTTTGCAGACGCCAGTATCGCGGCAGCAATGCGGGTTGCTTGGCGGCATGTTGCGAATAAGCACAAAGCGTTAGAGCCATTATTAGATAAGCCTTTAGAGGGTTTCTTTGTGATTGGTCTGGGTAAGCTGGGTGGTCGAGATCTCAACTTTTCAAGCGATGTGGACCTTGTTGCATTTTTTGATCCAAAGCGGTTTGCTGTTCCTGGCTCCTTGGGCGCAGCCTATATCGCTCATCAGGTCCTACAGACACTCACCAAAGCTTTGTCTCGATCAGGTGGTTTAGACTTCATCTGGCGAGTGGATTGGCGTTTACGTCCGAATGCCTCGGCCAACACTCTAGCTATGTCGACCGAGGCTGCTGCACAGTATTACTTTTATCAAGCCTCGCCATGGCACAGATTAGCC
>CAZOIG010000161.1:0-2042 GCA_964579235.1 uncultured Gammaproteobacteria bacterium | reverse complement strand
TGCTTGGGTTTGCAGATCAGAAAAATGTTCTACACGGCCCTCATACCAAGCTAAACCGGGCATTCCACCGTCTTCGGCACAGTAATCAAACATGGCTTGCATGCCCACACAAATCCCAAGCAAGGGCTTTTCAGACTTGGCTCTCTCTAGACTTTTACGCAATTTGCGCTCATCTAGTTGCTCAAACCACGTGCCCACCGCGCCTTGCCCAGGCAAGATAATTTTGTCGGCGTTATCAATACTGGCAATATCCGCGGTGACCTCAACCGCAGCATCACCAGCCACGGTTTTAACCGCTTGCTCGACAGAGCGCAGATTACCCACGCCTAAATCTATAATTGCGATGTGCATGATCAATAAAGAAAGTGCGCGCGCTTTCGCGCTGCGAAACTACAAGAAACTACAAAGAGCCTTTGGTTGAAGGAATAACGCCCGCGATGCGCTCATCGTGCTCAAGCGCCATACGCAATGCTCGACCAAATGCTTTGAAGATGGTTTCGGCAATATGATGCGCATTTTTGCCGCGTATATTGTCGATATGCATGGTGATTTGCGCATGGTTAACAAAGCCATGAAAGAACTCATCAAACAAATCGACATCAAAACCACCAATCCGCGCACGCTTATAGTCAACCCGATGCATTAGAGTCGGGCGACCAGAGAAGTCGACAACCACACGACTCAAGGCTTCGTCCAATGGCACGTAAGCATGGCCGTAACGACGGATGCCTTTTTTATCGCCGATCGCTTCGGCAAAGGCTTGGCCTAGGGTGATGCCAATATCTTCGGTGGTGTGGTGGTCATCAATGTGGAGATCACCTTTGCAGACGATGTCCAAGTCGATCAGGCCATGACGGCCGATTTGGTCCATCATGTGCTCCAAAAACGGTACACCTGTGTCGAAATTGCACTGACCCGTTCCGTCAAGATTCAACTTAACGCTGATCTGCGTTTCACTGGTGTTGCGAGTAACTTCTGCTTGTCTTGCGCGCATGGCTAGTTTGATTGTAAGGGCCTTCAAAGGGGCCACTAAAAATAGGCGCGCAGTTTAACATATGCCGCATCAATCTGGCCTTGAGCATATGACCTTAAAGTAGGGATTTTTTCTTTAATTTATTGTGTGTTTCGCCAATTTGACCCTATAACTGATAAATTAAAGGGGAATCATCGGTGTTAAACGCCAAAGAGACTGAACCGCAAAGCTCATATGAAATATTTACCATCAATTTCCACACCACGGGTCGTACGCGCCGTACCGGATCGCTTTAAGCAGCATATTCGCGAGAAAGCGATTGATCGAGCCCGCACCCGTATTGCGGTAGCTGGTAGTGACCCAGCCAAACTGAGCCAGCAAGATCTCGAGATCATCGTCAAAGAAGAAGAGGACAAGATCAAAGGCTCGATTAAAGAAAAAGGCGTTCTCGCCGTTCTCGCCGTATTGGGAATCAATTTTTTCGGCTAAGCCGCCTGCCCACTCAATAAAACATCACTATGTTTAAACAAGCTTTTAGAGTCGCCTTTATCGCTTTGGTGTGGAAACAGTACAAAGCCGCGATTGTGTCTACACTTCTCCTGTTTGCGTATTTGTTTTTAGTGAGCTGGATTCATGGTGACTACATAGCCAGTGCGCAACTCGAGAATCAAACCAGCGGTTTGAGCCAAAGCTTTGTTATCAAATGGATTGCTTTTGCTGGCGGTATTGGCTTATATGCTCTTTATCATTGGGTACGCGGTCGTCTCAACAAGAACAAAGCAGACGACCCGCAAGCGACTCTGATGCCCCGAGTAGACAACCCCAACGCGACCAGCAAAATCATCAACGATCCTGAGCTTCGCGAAGATCCTTTTGCACACATTCGTAAACGCAAAAAACTCCGTGGTCGAAAAGACTTTGAGCAGAGTGACTGACTTTGTTACTGATCTCATCGATTGAATCTCCAAACTCAAAACCATTAGTTATCAAAACAAAGATGCTGTACTTATTGCGGCCAGATCAATCCATTTGCTCAAGTATAGGACTCAACCATTGGCAGCTATCCGCT